>JAJZXT010000139.1 GCA_021806355.1 Thermoplasmata archaeon | reverse complement strand
TATCCGGAGGGTTCTGGGGGGTATTTACGGGCTTTTTTTCCTATCTCATTTTATCACTCAACAGGACTCAGGTCACGGCCTTTCTTATCTCAAGTGGGAACCCAAAAAATCCAATCGCATTTCAAACATTTGCCTTTGCCTTGGTTGTTGTTCTCATTATAATTGGCATATGCGGAGGAATTGTATTCTCTGTAATCTTCGACAAATCAGCAATATTGTTTGGAAAATTGAGCCCAAATAAAAGAGGCTTAATCTTGGGCATTGTTTTTGGATTGGTCTTTATTCTTATATATCCATTTCCCGGAGAAATCAGCGATGTTGGATATATACTTATATCAGCGGCATCAGGATACTTTCTCTCCTCATTTTATGCAAGATTTGCAAGAAATGTGCCCATTCCTAAAAAAGGATAGGCGGTAATTATAATTTCATTGAGGTGATGGTGAAACATGAGGTTGCTGGTAATATCTGATATCCATTCAAACTATGAGGCCTTGAAATCCCTGATTGCACATGTGGAATATGATGAGATTATATTCCTCGGTGATGCGGTTAATTATGGCCCTCAACCAGTGGAAACACTGGATTGGATAAGGGAGAATGTGAAATACAGGATCCTCGGAAACCATGATAATTCTACCCTTAACAATGAAGATCCAAAATGCAGCGAAAAAACAAGGGATATTGCCATTTACACGATGGAAAACATAACGAGAAAATTAATGGATAAAACATCGCTGGAGGTGCTGAGCACATTCAAGAAATCAATTGATGTGGAGATTGATGGAATAAGATATCTAATGATGCATGGTTCTCCATATGACAATCTTTTCGGTTACACTTACGGAAATGAGGCGGAGAAAATAAGCGCCGATAACGATTTATCTAAATTTTCAAGGATCTTAATCGGACATACACATTTCCCTATGCTTTACAGGTCAAGGATAATCAATCCAGGAAGTTGCGGGATGCCCAGGGATGGAAATCCTAAACCATGGTATGCAGTGATAGACCACAGGAAAGAAGACATAGAATTCCACAGATTCAAGTACAACAACGAACTGGTAAGGGAAATGCTTGGCAAGATGGTTAAAGATAAAGGTATTCTCCAAGAATTAATTTCGTTTTATTGATGATGAGGATTGAAGAGAAATGTTTGACTGGGAAGAAATGAAGCTCAGGATAGGGTTTCGGAAATTTCCGGATGATTATACCACGGGGATGAAGTGGGAGGCAGAAATGGAACTGCCTAAAGGGAAGGATATATTCATGTATCGGGAAACCGAGGGGATATATGTTGTCATAGACTTCAAGAAATTTTATTTTCTCGATCTCGCACTTGCCAGATTTGTTCAAATATGCGCCTTAGCGGGTAATACTAAAGCACCGATTCTATCTCACAGCGACGCTTCTAAATTGGTTAGGATCTTCAAGGAAGATTTGGAAAAATGGGATTTAGCCATGAACAAATTATTAAAAGAAATGCCGGACAGGGAGAGAATTAGGACACAATTATGGGAACTATCTGGATACAGCACCATTCTCCACAATTTTATGAATCAGGAGTGAATTTAGAGATTTACTTGCTCAATGAAAAGATACATAGCTTAAGATTCCAGGTAATCACCGTAGATTACGCAATATTCTCCCATTTCAAGCATTTCGTCCAAGTATTCAAAGGTTGTTTCACAGTTAATGAGGCGAAAGAGAACTTTATTTCTCGTGACAATTTTATTTTTTATACTTTATTTCAAATATGCATATATTAATAACAAATTAAGAATTTTATATAATTTTATGATTGAGCGTGCCACTCAAAATTCAGGGACACTGTTAAAAGTTGACAAGAAAATACCTTATATCTCAGGTTATATGTTTAATTTGTTTCATTCTATATAATTTTACCATGTAGTTAGGTGAGAAAAATGTCTGAAAAAGGATTAGCAATTGTTATATCAACGGGAACTGAGGAAAAGATGGTAATGCTGGGGGTATTGACTCAAACGGCGGTCAATCTTGGGATGCCTCTTAGAATATTTGTCACAGGCACCGCATTGAAACTCTTCCTTAAGGATGGATACAGGAAAGAGCCTGTTTCGCCTGAAGGGTTTCCAGAATTCATGAAAGAGCTCCGTGCCGGTTTGGCAAGGATCAAGTTTGAAGGCTGGCATCAGCTCTTGAAAGATTCGGTTCAGGAAGGAGGCGTGAAGGTATATGCATGCTCGCTTATGGCGAGTGCACTGAACAAGCACAAGGAAGATTTTGATCCAATGATTGAAGATATCGTAGGAGCCACGAATTTCATGATTCAATCTGCGGAAAGCCAGATAATTGTACTGTAAGGTGATGAAAATGACAACAATGAATGTTGATAGCAGGGGAACAGCATGCCCAGGACCGATAACTGATTTAATCCGAGCCTACAAGAAGGCTCAGAATGGAGATATGATAGTACTGGTAGCAAACGATCCAGGAGTAGTTCCTGACTCTAAGGCATGGTGTGAAAGAACAAAGAATGTTTTTGTTGGTTCAAAGAACATAGAAGACTACTTTGAAATAACCATCCAGGTAACGGGAAAGAGGGCATAGGGGTGATGTCAAATGTCCGCGATTCCTTTATTGATTTATGCTCCAATTATTGCCGTGATATTTTATGCGATTCTTGGCTTCCTCTTTGGGGGATATGCCGAGAGAAAAACATACTGCATGGTAATAGCAACGCACCAGGTGATGGGCCTCAGATACAGCAGTATTTATGAAATTATCCTGATCAGCATTGGGGTATCCGCACTGGGAACAGGTTTACTGGTCGCGGTAGGTGCAGTTCCCGTTGTCGATGCTTACGCGTTTCTCCCTGGAGCAGGATGGTTTACCCTCCTTGGTTCCTTCATTTTTGGCTTCGGCATGATGCTGGGGCAGGGCTGCATGGTTGGAATGCTTTGGAAGTCCGGTTCAGGGTATGTAGTAAATTGGATGGAACTCCTGGGTCTAGCCCTGGGTTCAATAATCTTCGCTTTTCCAATCTTTAACTGGCTTGATCTCGCTTACTGGTGGAAAAACACCCGCACTGCAAACGTCGGAAATGGAAGCTCAATTAATTATGTACCTAATATCCTGTTTGGCATTCCAGTCGTAGTAGGGGCAGCAATAATCGGGATAGCATTCTTCGTGGCGCTCCTGGCTGTAGCATTAGTGCTTAGGAAGAGGCGTTTGAAAGGACAGGGAATATCAGGTAACAAGGGGAAAATGGCATTCATGAACTCTCCATATTTCGTTGGCACAATATTCTCATTCGCCATGATTGCTTCATTCGTATTCGCTGCCGGGCATTCTTTTAACTATCTGGGAGTTACGACCCCTGTTGCCCTCTTCTCACAGTATCTTCTTTCACCATTTGGTGTATATCTGGGTGGGAGCAGCTTATCAGGCAATTGGTATCAAACTATTCCGGTAATAAGTGCATTTTCATTCTTCATTCTGATGATCATTGCTGGTGCTACCATATTTTCCATGGCACGCGGTACCTTTAAGATTCGCTTCCCATCTGGTTCTGCCAGTAAAATTGGTGATCTTTCCATAGGTTTTGTTGGGGGTATAATTATCGCAATAGGAGCGAGAATTGCACAAGGTTGCAGCGTTGGGGGTTTCTGGAGCGGATTGGCGGGGCTCTCACTGTTCGGGCTTGTCTTCACGGTTGGGATAATACTTGGTAGTGTGGCAGGGTACTTTGCGTATATATTTCTAAGTACCAAACTTGCAGGATCAAGAACCAGGGCACATTCTCCTGTAAATGTCGTCTCAAGATATCGTTCTCTTTTGGAGCAATATGTATTTTCCATAATATTCGGGCTTATCCTTGTAGCAATAGGGCTGGAAAGTCTGAGTGCCAATTCAAAATATATCGTAAAAGTGCCGGCCAGCCTAATGACACAGGAGAGCTATGTCATGATCATCGCAGGGCTTATCGTTATGATATTGGGAGTGTCAATTTCAACATACCACTACATCAGAACAGGGGAGATTAAGAAATCAACCTTGACTCCAGCAGCGAGGTGATAAAAATGAAAAAGATAGCAGTAATAGGAAGCGGCGCTGGAGGCCTAATAACCTCCAGTAAATTGGCAAAAGATCTGTCAAAGGAAATTAAGAACGGAGAGGTATCCATAATGCTGTTCGATAAAAAAAGGGAACAGGAATTCCAGCCTGGATACCTTGAGGTTGCATTCCGGGGAACTGATCCTGCGAAGATCAGGAGACCCATGAAAAAGCTCGTGTCAGAAGGGGTGAAAATCGTTCATGATAACTGTGAAAAGGTAGATCTTCCAAACAGGTATCTAAAAACTGAAGGCAGCAGTGAAAAGATTGACTTTGATTATATCATAATATCAACGGGTTCATCTCCAGACTACGATCAAGTTCCAGGGCTCAGGGATGCGAACATGGATTTTCACACAGACGCATACAATTCAAGCCTCATATACCAGCAAGTATTGAAGATAAAATCCGGCAGGATCGTTGTGGGAATAGGGGGACTTCCATATAAGTGTCCCCCTTCACCTAACGAATCTGCATTCATGCTTGATGAACATTTCAGGAAGGCAGGTATCAGGGACAAGGTAGAAATAACATATATAACACCCTTCACAAGGATATATTCAGCGGATTCAATAAACGAGGTCATAGCACCCATGTATAAGGACCGTTCCATTGAGAGTGTCACCGCATTCAACACAGATTCCGTTGATGCAAGCAAAAAAGAGATAACATCACTCGAGGGAGAGACAATGAAGTACGATTACCTATTCCTCACGCCGCCACACAAACCGGCAGAATTTCTTAAAAACACGGAATTGTCTGACGAAGACGGATGGGTAAAGGTTGACAAAAGGAATCTGCACATTACAGATTATGATAATGGATTTGCTATTGGCGATACTACGAATATACCTATATCGAAGGCAGGAGTTGAAGCGCATCTTGAAGGCATTGTGGTGGCTAACAACATAATCGCAGAAATCAAGGGAACCGAAAAGAGATACAAGTTCACCGGCAGGACGCAATGTTCGATGGAGACTGGGTTCCACAAGGCAACCTTTGTAGTAGGCACTTATGATACGCCCGTGCAGAAAATCACCCCATCCACGTTCAACTACATGGAAAAGAAAGTGATGGAGAAAATTTACTGGGGATCGCTGCATGGGCATTACGAATGGCTCTTCAAGTATCACTTCAAGAAAGACTATTTCGAGAATTAATCTTAAAAACTTGTTCAATGGTTGGAGGCCATTCCCATTTTCAATTTATTCCGTTAGTTAGGGAAGAGCATTTTAATATTCAAGAGAGAGGAATAGAGGTTCAACTGTGAAATAATTGTAAGTGTTCATCTGGATTGGAGTTGGGTATGAACTGGGAATTGTTCAAATATCTTGGAAGATTGAAATTTTGGTAAATGATGAATTGCAAAAACACGCACGAAATATTACTACACAATCGCTTTTCCTATTGCTTCAGCCAATCCCTTTGGGTTCTCCCACGCCATTGAATGTCCCGCATGTTCCACGATATCTACCTTAACACCATGTTCAGGTAGAATCTCAAGATCCGGGTTAGGGAGTGATTTTTCCCCAAATATGAAGGTTTTCGGGATATTTAGAGAATATAGAATATCTCGCCAAGATGGATTTTCCCCCACCGATAAATTCCTTGATGCTCGGTATGCAGCCTTGGCGGACCACATTCTTAGTGAAGCAGCCCAAATTCCGTATCCAGTCTCTTCACTTTCCTTTATGAGCCTTTGGAATCCCTGCTCAACAAACTCTTTCTCGGTGAAGCCAGCAATGTACTTGCTAATCGAACCTTCACGGCTCTTATTAAGGGTGGACTCACTCAGTATTATCTGGGAAATCCCGTTAGTATCCATCTGTGCCATTGATAGAGCAACAGCACCTCCCATGCTGTGACCAAATAGAACAAAGGATTCAAGTCCGATCGATTCAACGAATTCCAATAGATATTTGGCATGATCTTTAATGGTGTAGCAAAAACCATCCGGTTTATCGCTATAGCCCGCACCCAGCAGGTCCACAAGGATTCGACGATGATTTTGAAGTGGTTTCTGCGTTGCTACATCCGGATAATCGAAGGTTCCAGCGCAACCTAAGCCATGGATGAACAGGATTGGTTTTTCCTTGCCTGGGAAATCATGATAAAGAATGTTGCTTCCTATTCCTTTGATTGAGTACTCTCTCATTTTTTCACAATCCATCGCATCATAAGAATCTATCCACATGGGTAAAAATCCAACTTTCTTCATCTTGCATTAAGGAAATAGCGAGCACGTAAGAATTGTCTGGAGAAATTATTAAAATCAAAGTAAGGAGCTAATGGAGGAAGGGATTTGAACTTCCCGAGTTGCTGATTACAGATTACCGCAAATCTTGAGATTTTCAGTGCGGTTTGTTTGAGTCAACAATATTTAATATGGTCAAACTAATATAGCTATGGTGAAGCTAGCTTGACTCTAAAATTAAAAGTCGGAAAAAAAGGTTATGTTATAATTCCGAAAGCAATAAGAGAAGCGGCAGGAGTCGAGGAAGGAGATGAACTTATTGTCAGCCTCAATAATGGAATAACTCTTACCCCAGTAAAGAAGTTTGACAGAGGCGCCTTTGAAAGAGCCGCAGAAATTCATAAGAAAACAATATTTGAATTAAAAGAAGCTCTTTCCCCTCAACCCGGAGAAGTCTCAAAATATTCCCTGGAGGATGAGTTTGACTAACATATTTATTGATACAAATCTGCTTGTATACATCAACACTCCTAACAAGAATTATGATAAGTACCTTTCATTCTATGAAGGTCTGATAAGGGAAGATAGGGCTTTTATCAACATGATCGTCATAGATGAACTGCTATACGTTTCCGGAAAGAAGTACAAAGTACCCTACAATGAGACGCTGGAATTCATTGAATCATTGGTGTTTCCCTTTGCAACAATGTTGCCTTTAGAAGAAGTCGATTACTTTCTTATGGAAGAAATGCTCAGGTATTGCCCACAACCGAGCGGTTCAATAATGGCGGCTTCAATGAAGCGAGCATCCATTGAGACAATAATAAGCGAGGACAATGGTTTTGACCGTATACCGGGAATTAAGAGAAAGTGGCTTACTATTTGACCGTAAAATGTGCTGATCCCTATTTTTGTAGGCATTCTTTTTCAATTTCGACTCGTTGGTGGTTCTTCTGGTGCGTGCAACATTCCAGAAGTGTTTGCGAATGGGATGTAGGGTATTGGTTTATGCCCGTGAAGTTTAAGCATCAGACAGATGGTAACTTCCAAAGGATGATAAAAACATTGTTAACAGAAATCATAATCTGCAGGGTTGATAGACGAAGGACTTTTCCGGATATCTCTTTTCTAAGACCTCGCAATATACAGGAAAGATTATAGAGTGACCTCCTCTCCCAACTTTCGCAGGGAGCTTCCCACTTCAAAGGTTGCTGGCGGAATCTCCATGGGCTTGAATTCCCTTCGGCCCGAAGGTACTTTGTCCTTCATGCTAAGCCATCTGACTTTACGGATGCAGGCACGCATGA
>JAJZXT010000023.1 GCA_021806355.1 Thermoplasmata archaeon | reverse complement strand
AGGTCCTGCACAGGTAATACCAGCAGGAAGAAACTCAATATACGGTGCAATATGTAAGGGAAAGAGGGTATTGCTTGAGCCAGTTCAGAGAGTTTACATAAACGTACCTCAGGACATCATGGGCTCAGTTACAAATGAAATCCAGCAGAGAAGAGGAGTAGTTGATGAAATGAACACCGAAGGAGACGATATTGTGATCATTTCGAAAATACCTGTATCCGGGATGTTTGGATTTGCATCTGCAATCAGGAGCGCCACAGGAGGAAAGGTTCTGTGGAGCTCAGAAAACGAGGGATACCAGAAAGTTCCTTACGAATTGCAGAGCGAGATTGTATCCAAGATAAGGACAAGAAAAGGATTAAAGCCAGAGCCATATGATGAGAACTATTACTCATCACTCTAATCTTTTCTGATGCAACCTATAATTGAATGTAGCAACTGCAAAAAACCGAGAACCAAATTAGAGCACGTATGCCACAGTTGTGGCCATAATTTTTATTTAAGAGTGGATTGGAAATACCACGATGCCATGAAGGAAAATTTCCCTTATATAGATAAATGGGTAATGGATCCTGAATTCAATACGCCAGTTCATAAGTTCCAGAAACTCTGGATGAAGCTGGATTATTTTACACCAAGCTTATCATACAAGGATCGGGGGATGGTTTCGCTATTTTCCCATATCGTTTCAGATAATCTTTTGCCAGAGGGTTCAGTTGTTAACGAAGATTCATCGGGAAACGCGGGGGCATCTTTTTCACTTTTTTCAAAAATGTGCAATTTTAAGCCCAGAATTTTTGTTTCCGCAAATTCAAACAGGATAAAACTTGACCAGATTTATTCATACGGTGCAGACGTAATAAAGGTCAATGGAACAAGGGAGGATCTTTACAAGCAGGCACTGGCGGCAGAGGGAACGTATCTTGGCCATGCGTACATGCCAGAATTCATAGATGGAATTAGATCTCTTGCTTACGAGATATTCATGCAAAACGAGAAAATGCCAGAGAGAATATTTATTCCCATATCTGCTGGCACATTACTTCTAGGATTAATCTCTGGGCTGGAGCACTTAAGAACTTCCGGAGAGATAAGTGAAATTCCCGAGATAATAGCAGTTCAGCCAGAGTCCATAAGTCCCCTTTATGACAGGCTGAATGGCATAATGGGACGAGCTTACGGCAGATCTATTGCAGATGCACTCGTGACTGTAAACTCCCCACACCTGGGCGAAATGGTTTCTAAATTGAAATCATACGGAAAAGCAGTGACCGTTTCTGACCATGAGATAATGGAATCAAGGCAATCTCTTATGGAATTGGGAATCTATGCTGAATTTAGTTCTGCAACCACTTTTGCTGCCTATAAAAAAATGGGAAAAGATAAGACTTCCCTTTTAATCCTAACGGGAAGCGGAATCAAGAATCTTGGAGAATAGGATCAATCAAGCCTTTTCTTCTTTTATTAGCATCTTACCGTTTAGTGTCAGCGAATATCTGAGGTCTGTGCCGCCCCTCTTCGCAAGAATTGAAACACTGCAGTATTTAGACAGGCTGAGTTCTATGGCTCTCTTTGCTGACGCTTCATCCACGTCTCCACTTATGATATAATGGATATCTGCATACTTCAGGGTTTTTGGATCAGTGTCTTCCCTTATGCCTGAAACCTCACACCTGAATTCACCGACTTCATTTTTTCTTTTCTTCAGGATAAGAAGAACATCATCGCTGGAACAGCCACCCATTCCCAGGAGGAGAAGTTCCGTTGGAGAATAAAAGACATTCTTGTCGGTGAATGGATCCTTGATGCTGATTTTCTCTTTTCCATCAACGTCGGTTATAAATCTTCCGTTATCTGCTTCATACCTGAAACTTACTGATAGACTCAGATTATCCCACCGTTTTCAAAATCCTGCCCAGTTCCTTGAGGGCATTCAACACAGCAGTCAAGCCTGCTGCAAGCTCTGGATCCTTAAACATTCCCATAAGTCGAAGCAGGCTGTAATTATCGGGCTTTTTAGCACCACTAACCATGGTTTCGGCAAGATCGTCACTATTGTATAATATGGAAGTGATCATGCCAGATGTTGGCCCCTGCGATATAGCAGCCATAAATGCCGTAAGAACATCAATTAATTTAAGAATGCCAAGATTCATTTCATTGGAATTAACTAATTTTTCAACCTGAACAGTGCTGCCAGGCATTTTTTTGGAAATGAGCGATTCAAGAAGCAGCAGGCTGCCGGAATCCTTCAACCCAGATATTATTCTCAGGATTGAGGCCATTGATTCATCGTCCTCAACGATTTCACCCAACATTCTTTCTATTTCATTCTGTTTTTCTTCATCAGTTACCATAATATCACCTATATAAAACCTCTAATCTCTCTGCACAAATAAGAAGAATGGGCATAAAGCCTCATCAGAAAGTCAGTCTCAGAAGGTTTTCCAACAACCAAATCTTCTCCAGAAATAAGGATAGTCTCTGCACTTCTGGAATTCAATATTGGCTGCAACTGAATCTTGAATTCATAAGTCCCAGGATCCCTGTATCCAGATATCCTGTTAGCGATAAATGCTGATACAAACTCAGCCTGATCCAGGGCAGTACTTATTGTCTGGGAACCGTGTAAATTCAGCGATCCTCCAATGGTGAAGATATCTTCATGCCCGCTGACAGACAATGTGTCGAGATCAAATTTAATTTTACCGCTATCATCCTTCGGGATGTTTGAGGAAATGATCGACCTGTCCAGGGACTCTGGCGGCATTATTATTGGCAGGTTATACTTTATGGTCTTTCCGTCCGTTGAAACAAGTTCCTTATTCTTGACGTTCACTGATGCAAGGTTGAATCCACTCACGACTTCGATGTTGTTTTCCGTTAACACGGCCTCAATGTGCTTATACAATTCATTGCTGCCGTGGATCTTCGCCTCGGGGAAAAACACCTGAACCTTGACCCTGGTATCCTGTTTCCTTCTCTTCATATCATTAGATATTACAATTGCAAGATCGCTGATTAGAGTCTCATTTCCCATGTAGTTTTGAGCATTTCCGATCACGATTGTTCCTGATTTCAAACTCTCAATATCCTCTCTGAGGGCAATAGCATTTTGAACAGCGTTAACTGATCTGGCTTCTTCTATAAAGCCGGGAATTGTATCATGTGCAGAATCAAAATCTCCTGCCAACACTAAATAGGTATATCTGATAAGATGGCCATCATCTGTTGTTACCCCCTTACTTTCTATATCTATCATTTTCACATTTTCATTCACAAAAACGATTGAGTTTTTTATCAATCCTTTTATTGGAGCAGACAACTGTGATGTCTGCAGAAAATTAACGGGAACAAAAACGGAGGCATCATTAAAATAATGCCTATTTCCACCGGAAATCAGGATAATTTCGGCGTTTTCCCTTGAAATTCTCGTTCTAAGCTTGTTTGCAACGGTTATTCCTGCTGTACTATTTCCTACCACAACTATTCTTTCCGGTACTTTCAATATCACACCTCGTCAAGATCCTTAAGCTTTTAGGGTACCATATCACAAATATTCATTGTGATGCATTGAGATCTAATCCCATTCAACCCTTTCCATGCACTTATAGAGTTTTGTCCAATGTATACAAAGGCAATGATGAACATCTTCTTCGTCGAGTTTATGCATTGCAGATTGTCTGCTTGGATTTAGCTCGTTAGGAGTTGAGACATAATTAAAGGACAAGTTATAAGACTTTTGCTCTGTTTCTATGGGCGTTTTTGTATTAGCGATCAGTATACTGGCATATTTACATCCGTCATAAACTCACTTGTTCAAAGGTAATCATATTGTGTCATTGGAGTGCATACTTCCTGCAATGTAATCATCCCCGATACTCATTTAATCAAATTCTCATTCAATTTCTTGAAATATGCCAAACTATCGAATATTTCCTTTTCCATTGAAGGATAAATGTAGGTATGAAATCTTTGAGAATCCAGTATAAGTTAAGATTTCAGTTGTTGATCAAGATAGAGAAATGTCTCCAATGACAATTGAGTGGCGTTATTCTAAGCCTAAATAAAGCCAAGATTTATATATATATATCATTTCCCGCCCGTATGAAGGCACAAATCAAGAAACTGATGGTTTTAGGAATAGTAATGATGTTTGCTTCTCTCGGAGCAATCATCTATCAGGGAAATAATCCGGTTGGTATAAACCATTCTGAACATGCATTTCAGATTGGTTCAGCCAATCAGGTTTATAGCACTTCAATCACATCATCATATTTGAAGAGCATTACAACGAAGTCATACAACCGAGAGAAGTCATGGGACGTATCACACAATGCATCGGTGAATTTCAATCTTTCAGATGAAATCTCAACAGTGATGAATCAGTGGCAACTGATATACCCAAAAGTTCTTTCTTTAGGAGGCAACCCAATCTGCTGTCTGGGGGTAAGTTCAAATTCTTCAGGAAACATATCGATAAGCCTGATAGCTAAGTACATGAAGGATGGTAAAACGCAAAAGAAGATATCTTTCACTGTAGAAACAATTGATGGAACCCAACAAGTGGTAATAAAAATCTTACCGAAATCTCTTATTGTTGCCGGAACAGAAAGTACATACTGGGATGGATATGTCTTCTATGATCAAGGCACTAAAACAAAAAATGTTGGTTGGAGTGTGGGATTGCCACCGTGGCCACACACGGTGACTTGCAACTTCAATTATGAAGTGACAGCAGTATCAGAGAATATACAGATTCCAACAGGAGTCTCAGACCAAAATGAAATCGGTGTTTATGATCCCTCGACATGTAAGAGTTACGGAGTAGGTAAATATACAAATGTCGGAATGGTAATTTGGGAATCACTTTCAGCTAATGTTGGTGGAGGTATGGTTCAAGCAGGAGTTTTTGTTCGCCCTAATCAAGCACCTTGCATTTTCTACCAGGATGCTCAAAGTGGTTCCGGTTGTTATAATGGTATTCAACCATTAAATCGCGTTTGTCCGGCAGCAGGAGACACTATAAATATAATAATTACTTATTCTAATTCTGGTGATTTCTGCATAAACGCTTGCAACCTTAACAATGGTGCCCATAATTTCATTCGAATAATACCATCACAACTATTTACTCCGTATTTTTTTAGCTCAGTAGTCGAGACTCCACTAATGAACGCGTTGCCATTTCAATTACCAGAGTTTAATCCTTTCTCAGTATCCTGCATCCGAGGAACAGCTAATAACAACATAATCAATGGGCAAACAGCATGGTCAAATGGATGGTATAACTACTACTATCTTCAGCAGAATCCTCGATATCAAAACCTGAACAACGGTTTCCAGTCGTCTTCAAACCCCGGAACATACGACATAAGCCTTGCAACCACTTGCTACTGGACAACGCTAGATGAATCGGTATAATTTAATTTCCAAAATTGAAATTGAGGTGAAATCATGAACAAACTTAAAGTATCAAAGACTGTTAGATTCTTGGTAATAACCATAATTATGATGCTAGTTACAGTAAGTACCGTTAACCTGGTTAAGATCAATACGGAATTACAAGCTAACCCTATGCAAACTCTTGTCTCTTCGAGTAATTCAGGCAATGTAATAAATATGGGAGGTGTTAAATCAAGCTTTTGTCTTGGAAGCTCTCAGAGCAATTTCTCAAAAGAACTAACAGGGCATTGGGATGGATCCATGGCCTTTGACTCCAATAACGGTTTCTTGTACGAAGCTTCAGGTAACTTAATATCTCAAATGAATTTATCACAAAATAAAGTCACTAACATAATTAAAAGTGAAAATTTTGGCACAGGAATAAACTGGCTTGGATTTGACAACATTAATGATAAGCTATATTTAGTTGTCTATGACATATCGGGGCGCCCTGATAATGTCAACACCACAATCATTTCTCTGAACCCTTCGACTGGGAGAATAAATGTTCTATTGCCGAACATGAGTTCTTGCATATATGCAACCGCAATAGACACACAAAACAATTCATTATTTTTTGCATCAAATGGTAATGTAACATCTCTAAATCTCAGTACAAACAGTATCAATAACGTCGCGAATCTAGGACAAGTTGTATACTCATTATTATATTCTAAGAGTGAAAATATTTTATATGCTAATGAAGGTACACGCATCGCCATCATAAATTTAAATGAAAACGATTCAATTAAATATGTTAAAGTAAACGGTTGTAGCATTTTCGGAATGGTTCACGACGCAATCAACAATGTTTTTATAACCGGGGGAGAAGATTCAAACACTATATTGATAATCAATGGCACTACCGGAAAAATCAATAAAACGATTAATTGCACTATCCAAATAAACAGTGTCGCTTATAATCCGGTGTTGAGCTATGTTTATCTTTTAAATAGGAATGGTTCGGTATCCGTTCTCAATGCTACATCGTTAACGGTCAGTGGGCATTTAAAAGTGTCTTCATTCAACGGTGACGCAATATGCAACACAGAATATTCGGCGTTTGATAATAAAAGAAATGAAGTGTATATAGGATATACTGCTAAAAACCAAATAATACCTTTTAAAGGAAACGAAATAGAAAGTAACTCCGCAATCCCCCTCGGTGATAGTACTCCGATAGGAGCTTTCTATGACAAATACAATAATGTTCTATACGTATCAGCAAGCAATGGAACACTTTCGGCATTCAATGCAACAACATTGACCTCACAAGGGGAAATATGTACTGGTCTGCGTTCCACTTCCTTTGCATTAGATCCCAGTTCTGGATATCTGTATGTTTCAAATAGCTTTTCAAATACAGTTTCCATCGTCAATACGAAAACATTTTTTGTGGTGAAAAATGTGACCGTAGGTTCTGATCCTGGCAGCATTTTCTACTGCTCAAAAACCAATGATGTTTATACTCTTAACCGAAATTCAAATAATATCACTGTTTTTACTGCTTCCGGGTCAGTTATTACATCTATCCCTTTCTTCAAAGGGTATTATGCAGGAGGAGCCACATCAATGATTTATGACAAGAGCACAGGGTATATTTATGTATTTGTAAAGGGAAGCAAGGCAATCGATGCAATAAACATCGTGAAAATGCAATACGTTGGTTATTTTATTGGACTTAATGGGCCACTTATGATAGGAGACACAGTTCTTGATCCAATAACTGGAAAAATAATAGAATGTCCCGGAACAGCATGGACGCCATCAACAAACAACACAACTCCTTTGTCATCGCTTCCGAGCAGTTTTGGATCAGCGGTGTATGATTCATCAAATCAGAATATATTCGCTATTGATAGTGGTTCTGGTAAGGGGTTCTCCCTTTGTCAAGATATTGGGGTCATCAACGCAACCACAGAATATTTGGAAGGCAATATCACCGTCGGTTCATGGATACGATCAATAGCGGTTGATACATCTAATAACAACATATTTGCCTTGCCTCTGCACTCCGCAAAAATACTCGTTGTAAAATTATTTCCCGAATACAATGTAAATTTCAGGGAAACCGGAATGATTTCACCGGTATCATGGTTCATAAACATGAACGGTAGGCCTGCAAATTTCACCATAGGATCGTCATCAGAATCCATTTACCTTCCAAACGGAACATATTCATATGCAATAGGAACAACCCAACTATATTCCG
>JAJZXT010000093.1 GCA_021806355.1 Thermoplasmata archaeon | reverse complement strand
GAATGTGTTGAAACCATGGCAATAAGGAAGATACTTGAACCTATACTCGCAGTCAGTGGAAGTTCCGGTTATGGTTTTCCTTTCTCACTGGAACATCTGAACTTCTACCTATCTTGTAAGGAAGCGGAGAATAAACTTGATGTTCTTTCAGGCAAAATCAAGGGAAAGAATTCTAAGAAACTTCTTAAGGATACCATGAAAGTGATCAAGCGCATCACCAAAGACGGCAACATCAAGGAAATGGCTGGTAAACTCTCTGATGTTAACATGCTGTTCTAGAAGATCTGGTCAGCATTCAACGTTCCGGAAAAGGGAAGCCTTTCTGATGATATGAAGGATGATGATTTCATCCATGAACAGTGCAATATTGCCATAGGAGAAATGGAAGTATACCTGAATGTAAACATCCCCACACATATGTTCACCGCTGTTAAACACATAGTCAGGAAATACCATGAACGTGAAGTGATGTTATTCGCAAACAATCCTGAACATACTATACCGAGAACAAACAACGCAATGGAGATATTCTTCCGCAGACTCAACAAAAACATCAGGAAAAGATGCGGGAACATTGCCACAAGGAAGATACTTGCAAAGAGTGGGGTAACCCTTGCAATGTTCCAGAACATGGCCAATCCAGAATATGTTGAGATCGTATTTGGAAAACAGGATATTGCATCTGTGTTTTCAAGATACAGGAAACCGTTCAAGAAACCGGGAATGGCAAGAAATAAGATGATGAAACTGGTAGATAAAGCAACGGAAATGATACTCGATGATTCATTGTCTGAAGATACATACAATGATGAAATGATGGATAAAGCCAATATATTGCGAAATTTGGGTAATGCATGTTAGGAAAGTCTGGTAGAATCAACCATCTATTTCCGCCATAGGCTATAAAAAAATAGGGGATTAAACCTTATTCTTTATTCCTTCCAATAATATGTTCTTTCGTTTTCTTCTTTTCTTCATTATTGGTTTCTGGAACTCCGATCATATTTACGGTTTCTTTTCTTTCATCAAAGTATTTTGTGTCGTTAGGCTTTAAAGAAATAGCTATATCATAATTCTTGATCGCATCTTCATACCTTCCAAGTATCTTGTGTAAATTGGCTTTTCTATAGTAGTAATCTGGATTGCTTTTGTTGATTGTTATTGCCTTGTCATATTCTTTTATAGCTTCCTCATATTTTCCTATTTTTATTAAGGCTTGACTCTTCTTAGTGAAGAATTCCGGGTTCTTTGGATTAAGTGATATTGCCTTGTCACACTCGTTGGAAGATTCTTGATATTTACCTATAGCCATTAGGGCATCAGCCTTATGATTAAAATAGTCAGGATTGTTGCCGTTGATTGCAATTGCCTTATCGTATTCTTTTATAGCTTCCTCATATTTTCCTATCTTGATTAGAGCGTGGCTTTTTTTAATATAAAACTCCGGGTCCTTGGGGTTAAGTGATATTGCCTTGTCATACTCTACTATGGCATCATCATATTTACCTATGGATTGAAGGGCCCATGATTTCCTGATATGATATTCAGGATCTTTGGCGTTGATTGATATTGCCTTATCATATCCTGCAATTTCATCTTCGTATTTTCCAAGTATATGCAATGTCTCTGATCTATTCAAATAAAAATCCGGATCCTTTGGATTCATTCCAATCGCAAGATCATAATTTTTTATACTCTCCTCATAGTTTCCCACAGAATACAACGTGTTTCCCTTGTTAAAATAGTATTTTGGATCCTTCGATATTTCTGCCATATGTTTATATGATCCAGTTGCTATTTAAATTTTAGACGATTAATCAGTGTGAAATATTTCCGTATTTTCAATAAGAAATGATATAAATTAAAATTATAGTGCCAACCGCATATAACTGCCATAGCCACTCCATTAATCCTTAAATCCTAATTCACTAGGCAATCCTCCCAATACTGATTAAATGAATACACAATTGAATTCAAAAAGGAAAACACTAATTAAATTGTAATGATTAGGTTGTGCCGAACTAGGTCGGGGAGTTAGGCACTCTCTGTTACCCGAAGTCTATACGCGGGGACGACAGCCTGGAGAGGTCAACTTAGCCTCTGCAGAGCCTTTGGTGAACGATGAAACTCTATCCCCATGGATCGGGGTTTCATTCAACCAGACTCAAAGGAGACTGTTTGGGTGATTCATCCGGTGAACCCGCCAGGTCCGGAAGGGAGCACCGGTAACCGGAACTTTCGATGCTGTGGGGGGACTGGGGTAGAGCGAATCATTGGGTAAACTCTGCAGGACGTTAAGCCCGATTCAGGCATGTTCGGTATTTCAGGGAAGGACACATGTTCAAGATAATTCAGGACC
This sequence comes from Thermoplasmata archaeon, assembly GCA_021806355.1. Taxonomy (GTDB): domain Archaea; phylum Thermoplasmatota; class Thermoplasmata; order Thermoplasmatales; family Thermoplasmataceae. The sequence goes on along the minus strand of JAJZXT010000093.1, from coordinate 5,317 downwards.
CAATAAACGGCCCTACAAAAATAGAGTCAAATTTTCTCTCCATTATAGATTCCCCGGAATTCCAAAGGCTTCGTGGGATCAAGCAGCTGGGCCTCTGCTACCTTGTTTTCCCGGGCGCTAACCATACAAGATTTGAACACAGCCTTGGGACAATGAAGCTTGCTGAAGAGTATGGCGAGGCACTGAAGGCTGACAGGATAAACGACCTCAAGGCTGCAGCTCTTCTCCATGATATAGGCCACGGGCCTTTCAGTCATAGCTTTGAGGGACTGTTCGGAAGCGCCAGGAATCTTTCTCACGAGGAGATTGGAATCAGGCTTATTCTGGGAAAGAAACCGTTTGACCACTCTTCAATCCCGGGAAGGCTTGAGGAAAGCGGGTTCGATCCAAAGGGCATCGCAGCACTTATATCAAATGAACACGAGAGTATTGAAGGCAGCATTATTAGCGGCCAGCTTGATGCGGATGAAATGGACTATCTCAGGAGAGACAGCTATTATACAGGATTAGGAACAATACCATTTGACTACCGCAGGATAATAAATATATCGGGGACCGATGGAATAAGGATTTTCATCGAAGAAAAAGGAATCCCTACAATAGAATCAATCCTTCTCAACAGGTTCCTCATGTACAAGATGGTATATTTTCACAAAACAAGCAGGATTGCGCAATTAATGCTGTCAAGGGCCGTTGAACTCTTTGAAAAGGATAGGGCTGAACTCCTGCACATGGACGACGGGGACTTCCTGTGGAACCTGAAGAATGACAAAGGGAGCAGGGAATGGGCCTTAAAGGTCCTGAAGAGGGATCTGTTCGTGCCTTCCATAGCAATAGATTACAGGGAAGGAATTGAGGACATTATCAAAGAGAGGCTTCTGGAAAATGGTTTTGCCAGTGACGATTTCTTCATTGACGTGATACCGCCAAAGTCATTCGCTGGAAAGAAGCGGATCAAGACGGGGGTAATGGTAAAAACCACCTCAGGAATGAGGGAGGCGGAGGAATTCTCTCCTCTTCTATCAGCACTAAGTGAAAGTTTTGCATTGAGGAAAGTTACAATATTCACTCACAGGAAGAACAGGGAAAAAATAAGTGAGTTACTGGGAAGATAGTTTCTTAATCATTCTGTAGCCATCCCTGCTGCCACGATATTCAAGTTCATAATAATCCGGAAGTTTCTCGGTGATTCTATAGCCAAGCTTAAGGTACATCCCTATTGCCGATTCATTCCTGTCCCTGACCTCAAGAACGGAATAGGCATATCCTCTCTTTCGTATCCACTCCTCTCCCTGATTCATGAGCGCCTTGCCAATGCCTCTTCCCCCAAAGTCCGGGTCAACGGCAATTGATTCCACATCAGCGCTCACATGATCAAGAGGAAGGATTACTATGTATCCGGCAATGGTATCGCCTTCAACCGCTACCAAAGAATACGAATCCTTGTCATGAAGAATAGTTCTCAGCATATGGATTGTGTAGGCACCAACCTCAAATGCCCTCTCCTCTATCCTTACGATGGCTTCCAGATCATCTTGCCTATATTCCCTGATAATCAACCTACTGGAATATCCTCCAGATATTACAACTTTTGATTACCAATATTTTGGTATCTACTAAAATATTATATTGACAATAGGCATATCCATCCATGAAGATAGAATATTCAAGGCTATTCAGGGATGGAAAGCCAGTACTTATTTTTGACGATGCAAAGCGTGAGGCTGAGACGGATATGGTGATTCCATCAGAACTCATCACACCTGAAATTATCAGGGCAATGAGGAAGGACGCTGGTGGCCTTATTTGCACAACCATAAAAGAGGAGGATGCTGAGAGAATCGGGCTGCCATTTATGGACGAATTCTATGCCAGGTATCTTAAGAATGGCAAGGATGCTGCTTTCTCCGGAGATCTCAGATACGACAAGAATTCATCATTTACTGTCACGGTAAATCACAGGAGCACATTCACCGGAATACCCGATAAGGATCGGTATAAAACGGTCAGGGAATTCTCCCAGTTCATTCCCAGATTGTCGCAATTGAACGGAACAGCTTCCTCGGAATTTTTCCACGAATTCAGGGTTCCCGGACACGTAAACCTCATTATTGCCAGGAAGGATTATTTTTCACGCCGGAAAGGGCACACCGAACTGTCAACATATCTCGTGGAGAGGGCAGGATTCATTCCTTCCGCTACGATTGCCGAGATGCTTTCCGATACCGGCAATTCAATGACTAAGGAAGAGGCGATGGATTATGCCAAAAATAGAGGACTAACATTTATAGAGGGAGATTTGATCATCTCCGGATGGTCAAATGAAAAAGGTCATGGCGACAGGGGTGTTTGATATCCTTCATCCGGGGCATATACATTACCTGAACGAATCAAGGAAATTCGGTGATTCACTTACAGTTGTGATTGCAAGGGATGTTACTGCAGAAAAGAATGGAAAGAAACTTTTTTTTGATGAAAACTCCAGGCTGAAGATGGTTTCTTATCTCAGAATGGTAGATGAAGCGATTCTTGGAAGCAAGGTTGACATCTTTGACACAGTTCTTAACGTGGAACCTGAGGTAATAGCACTTGGATACGACCAGAAGTTTTCCCAGGCTTATATTGAGGAAGAGATGGAGAAAAGGGGCATGCCGGTAAAGGTTGTCAGGATCTCGCCTTATCTTGAGGAGAAATACCAGAATTCAAGCTCAATCAAGGCAAGGCTTCTGAAGGAGATCTGAAAATGCATATATTTGGCATTGCGGACACCACTTTCGCCAGATACGATATGGCAAAATCAATCAGGAATGAACTGGAATCGCTTTCTCCGGATATAAAATTCATTAGGTATACAGTTCCGGGGATCAAGGATTTACCGGTGGCATGCATTAAGTTGTTTTCAATGAATGCAGATATAGTCATTGCATGCGGCATGCCGGGACCAAAACCAGTTGACAAGTCATCAGCAATGGTTGCATCGACAGGGTTAATGGAGGCACAGGTAAAAACAGGAAAACACATCATTGAAGTCTTTGTCCATGAGGATGAGGCCAAGGATGGGCGTGAATTGTCATGGTTGTGTGACAGAAGGGCACGTGAGCATGCCATAAACGCATATTATTTGATTTACAATCCCGGCAAACTTACAGAAATGGCAGGACAGGGACTCAGGCAGGGGTTTGAGGATGCTGGGCCTGCCCTCGACAGTGGGAATGCCATGGGAACAGGAAAACATTGAGGTATTAGAATGAGAATTGGAATAGTAGTTTCGGAATACAATTACGACATCACCATGATGATGTTGCAGAGGGCTAAAGAGCATGCGGAATTTCTGGGTGCAGAAGTCGCAGAAGTTTTCAAGGCACCGGGTACATATGACATACCGCTGGCAGTGAAGCATCTCCTTTTAAGGGATGACATTGAGGGGGTTGCAACACTTGGGGCTGTCATAAAAGGTGAAACAGACCACGACGAAATAATCATGAACAATGCCGCAAGGAAGATCATGGATCTATCGGTTGAGTTCTCAAAGCCCGTTACTCTGGGCATTTCTGGTCCCGGCGAGACAAGATTGCAGGCACAGGTCAGGATTGAAGGGGCAAAGGATGCCATCGAGGGCCTTGTAAAGATGATTAGAAGGCTTAAAAAATAGCCTTATTTTTTAGCTATTGTTGATTGTATTTCTGCATAAGCATTGTGTGGATGGATGCTTTCCTCACTTTGAGATATTACCTTGAACCTTGTTCCATCAGGAAAATCATGGTATTTTGTTTGCAGCTTGAATGCGATTTCCCGCACGATGTCTTCCACGAACATTGGTTTTGAATGAACCCTGACAACCAGTTCGCCTTCCCCCATCCTTTTCAGCATGGGTAGGAGGGGTGATTCAACGGAACTGTTGATCAATTCGATCAGGTCAATCGCCTCCACTTTCCTGCCTTCCGGAATTTCCATCTTGATGGTGATCCAGTTCCTCTGGTTATGCGTGATAATGGGGATATTTTCCATGGAGTCTGCAGCATTTGGAAATTTATCAGACAGTATTGATCTTGCAGTTTCCATTGCACATGGGCAGGCGTTTATGCCAAGGACCTTTACCCCAACGAATTTTTCAGTGTTTCCGTTCCTGTGTGCGGTCGCATCCCCGAATATATTATATTTCACGGTAGTAGTTCTTCCATTTCCCTGGTTTATCTTCATGAAAAAGTCTGCAAAGATGGATGATGTTGCAGTTGACGAATATTCGAAGCGCTCCAGGGATTTCTTCGCAAAATCCATTGACAGGTTTTCTATCCCATCGGAAACAGGTTTTTCCCTGATTGCCTGTTCGATAATTTCGACAGTTCTTGAGATATCTGCGCCTTTCCTTTCAGCAGGTATGTCAACAAAAAGATCTATCCTGGCGATCAGGTGGTTCTTGATTCCATTTCTCTCAATATCGATGGGTAGTTCCAGTCCCTTGATTCCGACCTTTGATACCTCCATCTCATATTTTGGCCTTTCCTTCTGGACATCCCGGGGAGGATTCACTCAGGCATTACCTTTCTTTCCCTGTTCGTACGTTCTCTTTATCTGGGTCTCGATTTCCTTGTATTTTTCTTCAAAAGTTTTCTGCTGCTTTTCCAGTGTCTTGATCCTTATCTCGCTCAGTTCCTTCTGTTCAGCCAACTCTTCAATCAGCTTCTGTTTATCGCTTATACTGTATAGTATCGGGCCTACGCTTTTGTAGATAGGTGTGCCTTCGCTTATCTTCTGCAGTTCCTGAAGCGTCTTGTCAAGCTCCTTTATTCTCAGGTCAATCTGGTACCTCTGAGACTCAATCTGTTCAAGCTGAATCTCAATCTGCTGCGCCTGCTTAAGTTGGTTTTGCATATAATTGCTGATATTAGAATCCATTTATTTTACCTCTTCAAACATTCTCTGGCTCAATATGAGAGATCTTGCGAATGCTCCCAGGGAAGCCCTCATTGCAACAGTATCAGAGGCTTCTATATAAACATGAAATCCGTCATTTTCTTCAGTAATCATCGTGCTTGACCTGGCATGGATTACATCGTCTGAAATGCTGAGAGCCTTAATTTTCTCACCGAAATATTCGCGATCCAGAACCAATTCAATTTTGATCAACATTTGTATAATTAACTAACACATATACTTCTTGCGTTTGGTTTTTCTTTCATTTACATTATTGCAATTTATTGTCCACAATTAACTATGATAAAAGAACGATAAGTGCATACGAATTATTTGCTTGTACTTAACACTAAATCAGTTTTTAACACATAGTGTAGTGCTGTGTTGAACAAATATTTAACTC
>JAJZXT010000089.1 GCA_021806355.1 Thermoplasmata archaeon | reverse complement strand
ATTGCTCCATGCGTGCCTGCATCCGTAAAGTCAGGTGGCTGAGCATGGAGAACACAGTACCTTCGGGCCGAGGGGAATTCAAGCCTGTGGAGACTCCGCCAGCAGCCGTAGAAGCAGGAAGCCCACGACTTTAGTCGTGGGAGGAGGTCACCAGTGTGCCCGAAGATTAATCATACCATCAGGACCTACGACGCCATACATGACCTTTACGACGCAGAAACAAGGGATTTCTGGGAAAAGTTTCCCGCTGTAACAGTAAGGGAATTCGTATCCAGGCTTCATGGAAAGGATGTCCTTAATCTTGGAAGTGGCCCCGGCAGGGATTCCCTTATTCTAAGAGGGCAAGGTTTGAACGTAACCTGCATTGACGGGTCCAAGGAAATGGTAGAGATGACTTCTAAGCTCGGATTCAAATCCATTCAGGCTGACATACGTAATTTGAACCTGGCAGGATTGTATGATGGAATATGGGCATATTCTTCCCTCATACATCTTACCTATGATGAATCGAAAGAGTTGCTGGCAAAGATACCCGACCTTCTTCGACCTGATGGGATATTACTTCTTGGCCTCATTGAGGGAGAGGGAAATGAAACAAGGAATGTGGCAGGCTCATCATATCTCAGATATTTCGAATACTACGGCGAGAAAAAAGTGGAATCCCTGTTTCATGGAACCAGAATGAAATTCGTATATTATGATGCTTTTAAGCCTGGCAACCACACTTACCTTAACTATATTTTGGAAAAGGTTCCGTAAAAACAGAGGAATTAGAGATTAGCTTATAAGCGGAAATTAGGTTAAGGATCATCATGGCGAAAGTTGTCTGCAAAAACTGTGGGCATAAGAACCCTTCTTCTGCAGCAGTCTGTGAGAACTGCGGCAGTTTCATGTTTGAAGAGCCTAAGCCTGCAGGATCAGGAAGTGTTTCTTCCGTCCCACAAAGTACAGAACAGGAACCTCAACAGGCAACTGAACCTCAATATCCTCCTCAGTCTGTTGATCAGCCACCACAGCAGGCTCCAGAAACAATAAGAATTACTGGTAGTGGTGTCTTGCAGCAGTTGAGTACCCTTGTGGGGTTTCTTATCCTAGGTGTGTTCTTTGTTCTTGAATATATGGGTTATCTGTTGAATATGTACTATTTCGTTATTTTCTTTGTTCTAATAATTGCTGTCCCCTCTCTGATGAGAATGGCAACTTCTGTAGTCAAGTTCAACGGACCAAACTTTACTTTCCGGGATTCACCGAGCTCAGGGAGTTTTGAAATAACAGATGTGGAGAACATTACCATAGACCAGTATAACAAGCAGGATCAGACCATGACCATAAATTTCAAGACAAACCACCCGCCTCTACAGGTGGAGTTCAATTCAATCGCGACATTCAGGTCAGTCATAGTTACATTTACAAGAAGAAGGATTGTGGTTATACCAATGAGTAGAACGCAAAGTAGTCCTGACACCGGAACCTGATGGAATTGAAAGCCAGCCGGGTTGATTTGCCATCTCGGTTTTTCTTGGATTTCATGGGAGACATAAGCTTCTTGGAGCGCCCTAAAAATATTACAATGCGCCAAAATAATTCATAAATCCAACCAGTTCTGGATAAAAAGTTCAGTTAATTTATTGCGTGATGTAATATTATTCCCCTTCGTGCAGCACAAGTTTTTCTTGATCGCCTTCATTGTCGGAATGCTGTTGTTGGGCTTTTCCACGACAGATATTTCACAGGCCAAAATGACAACTCCTTCTTTTGCCCCCAGTGTACTTACTTACACAGGCAACGTAACAATTGAACCCAACGGTTCATTGCAAGGCTCAAATCCGGGCACAATCCCCATAACACAATCTGGTGGCTCTTATATTCTTGATGGAGGGATAAATGGTACCTTGACCGTCCTTCACAGCGGTGCAATTTTAAATGGACAAAATTATTCCGTCAGTCCATTTTATGCTTCACAGATCGGTGCCATTACAGTCATGAATGCATCTCACGTTCAGGTTGATAATTTTATTGCTTCTTCTGCGAACCCCAATTCCGGTATGCCCGGGGAACCCAGGTTCGAGATGCCCTTTGAACCAAGCAGTGGTGTATTCCTGAACAATACCTCTTATGACATGATAAACAATGTGGCCGCTTCTGCGCATTTATTTGGCTTCCATATCCTTGAGAACGTACACAACATCAACATCTCCAATTCGGTGGCTCACTCCAATTTCTTCAATGTGTATGTTGGAGGGGAATTTCTTTCCAGCCCATCCCAAGCTACATTAGAAAGCTCAAACATCACAATTTACAATTTTACCTCATTTGGTAGTTCTTTGGGTATTGTAATGGGTGCCGAATACAGCAAGGTTTTGGATTCAAAGTTATTTGGCTCCCCGACAGAATTGGCCTCATCTGCAAACAACACATTATTCTCAGGAAACAGCCTTAATGTGTCGAATACAAGGGTGGGGTTTATGTCAAATATGCTTGCAGAATCCCAAAACAACCACAATGTGACATTCAAGGATAATACGCTTTATGGGAGCAGCGCGTCAGTGTCTCCTGCTAATCTCATAACTTTCCCGAATACTACCGGGACAATATCGGGCAATAAGATAAACGTAAATGCTTCAGGCATGGAGGCAAATGGAATATACCTGTACAACAGCCATGTTGCTGTAACTGATAATGTAGTGAATATTACTGACGTTGCCGGTTCTTCTTCATCAGCTGCTTCTTCGGGAATAGCATTCTTCGGCAATAATTATACAATCACAGGCAATGAGATTAACCTTACCGGCGGGTTTTCCTCTGGAATTGCTGCACTTCTTAATCAACTATCTACAACACCAACTCATACTGACAACGTAACTATTTCTGAGAACACCCTTGACATGAAGGTAACGGGGGGATATGGAATCCTTCTCAATGCGACAGACACTCTGGTTTCCGGCAATGTTGTTAAACTGAACTCAACAATGGGTCCTATAACTGGAATTGCAGTCAATGGATTTAATGACATGATTAATGGCAACAATGTGACTCTCGCATTCGACAAGGTGAATCCCGGGGTTGTAACGGGCATAGGAAACATTACAGGACTTCCGGGTGATTTCGGTAATCTCAGCATAATTGGAAATGCCATAACCATTGAATTTTCCCAGGTTTCGCCTTTTAGCTATAATTATTTTGTAGGGATCAGCTACCAGGGAAAATTTGCCTCTAACCTGAACATCATTGGGAACACTGTCATTGAACCTGTTTTATTTAGTCTTGCAGGTACACCGGCAATAATGGGTCTCGTCAACACTGGCCTTCAAATATCCTACAATACAATATATGCATCTGGTGGAATTTATTCCTTCGGGAACAATACAACAGTATCTTTCAACAATATATCATTTAACTCCCTGGGAATTCTTTTTGGTAGTGATGCTAATTATGCATTACAAAACTTACATATCGTTGACAATACTCTGGACGGCCTAGCGGGAGGTTCTGCCAGCATCGAGGGGGGACTGCAGAAAAACGTAACAATCATGGGGAACTATCTGTACGGCAACCTTACTGATATTTCCTTCCAAGGCGGTGTTTCCAATGCCACGGTCTATCATAACGATTTCTTCAATGCCTCAGCGATTCCCATAGAAATGCATAATTACATGGGTGCCAATACAAACATCTCGCTCAACGCATCATATCCTGTGGGCGGCAACTATTATGCTGCATTTGCCGGAACTGATCGGTACTCCGGGCCGTTGCAGAATATCACGGGACCAGACGGAATATTTGACACCTCTTACACACCAAAAAATGATTCAGGAATTGTTGATAAATATCCACTCGCCAAGCCATGGCTCAGGCCGCAGTTTACAATACATGAAAGCGGCCTGTTGAACGGAGCAGCGTGGTCGGCCACATTCAACGGCCAGACCAAGACTTCTGATGGCACTTCGATATCCTTTAACATCGTCAATGCAACCTACCAGACATACTCATACAGTTATGCTGGCGTTAATGGCTACGTTGGCAGCGGTTCCGGCACATACAGTTATACCGGGGCAAACAGCACTTCTTCTACAGCAAAATATACTCCCATCTACGAAGTGAACTTCACTGAATCCGGCTTACCCGCTGGATCCGCCTGGCAGGTTTCTGTTAACGGAACACTGCACAATGTTTCAGTAAAATACTTTGACATTGCCGTGTACAATGGAACTTCCATTTCTTATTACGTGCACAACAGCACTGATTACTACACATCCAATGGAAACGGCCAGTTCACAGTAACTGGAAATACAACATTGAACATAGCCTTCCACCATTACGCATACCTGGTGGGCACCCTGTTGCCATCAGCTGCAAATATTACTGTCAATGGCGAGAATGTTACGGTTTCAAATGGCCATTTCAATGTATCACTGGCAGGGGGTTCCTATGAGGTGGTTGTGACGGACAGTGGGTATACCAGTTATTACAGGAACATTACCCTGCAGCCCGATCAGACTTATTCCCTGAATGTCTCACTTAACAGAACGGGTTCAAACGGCCTTCCTACGACAGATTACGAGTACATAGGAATCGGATCTGTTGGAGCTGTGATAGTGGGCCTTGGTGCTTACATGTTCAGGAAGAAAAAGTAAACTTCTTCTTTTTTATCCAACATTTTTAATCCACTTTTTTAACATTTTTATTATTGGCACAGAGCCATAACTTCCAAGGAATCAGCCTTATAGACCCATATAAAATAAATTAATTATGAAAAGTGGAGAGGCATATGGAACTCTAAAGGGAATTATAGAACAGAATTTCCATCTATCCATGAAATATGCATTCTCAGGATTTGTCGGATTCCTCTTCGTGGAATTCATAACCTATGTGCTTTTCCATATGGCCAGTCTGAGCAATCTTCTATCCGTTACGCCAGCGTTCCTTGCGGGAGTAGCGGTTGAATTCTCAATGGACGAGTTTTGGACTACCAAGAACCGGGGAATACACACCTCAGGAGCTTTGGCTTTCCTGCACAGGATGATAAAGTTCGAGATGCTGAACCTGGCAGGCACAGTAATTGCAATTATCATACAGTACATTCTGTTCGTTCTGTTCTACCTGTCACCGCTTATAGGAAACATATTCGGGTCAGCATTTGCTTTTCCTGTCAATTATTATGTTCAGATGAGGAGCACTTGGAAAATGAGAATTGTCTGAATTTCATATAGTGTTGGAATATGAAGTAAGAATGGGGATTGGCAGCCTTACTCTTTCTTCTCCTTATCCTTCTCTTTGACAAAGAAGTGGTAAAGATAGTCCATCTTCACCTCGAGGTCATCCATCTTCTTGTTGATCTTCGGAAGCTCCTCAGTCATGGTCTTCTCCATTTTGTCCACTCTCTCGTTGAGGTTTTTGACTTCTTCCTGAATGTCCTGGGTTGATTTCGTCGGCGTCGGTTCAAACTTCACTGTTGACTCTTCTTTCCTGGTGGTTTCTGCATAATTCTTCTGCAATGTCCCAGTGAGTTCCATGGAATCCATCTTATAGTCTGTTGCCGCAGGATACCTTGAAAAGATGTAGTTGGCAAGGGAGTTTCCATCAGCAAGTCCCGCAATGCATTCGTTTGTGGAAATTTCCCTGTTGAGTTCATTGGAAAACGTAACAGTGATTTTAGTCATCTGGCAGATAGGATATTCCATGGTCCTGATCTTCTCCTCAGTGCGATTCAGCAGGTCAGCAAATATGCTGAATGGTATCTTTCCTCTGGACCTTTCTATTTCGTTCTTCAGGAATTTCAGCTTCCTGTAGAAATTTGTAGCATCAAGGCGCATCCGGAGATCGTTATGATCTGCCATTTACTGTCTAATCATCTTTGTTATCTAAAAGCTTAGCTATGTAACATCTGAATTTCTCTTTTCCAAATTATTGTATTCCGGTGTTGAGAGAGTAAATCCTCCGCCTCATGTCCCTTCTGTCAGGATTTGATTTTATCAAGCCTGATTCGATTAATTCCTCCAAAGATGTCTGTAGAGTTTTTCTGTTGATCCCGGTCATATCCATGATTGCAGACTGGTCAATCGGACCATGATTTGCCACAATATAGTACACGAACTTATTGGAGGGTGGACCATTAACTTTCACAGTAGTGTCGAGAATCCCAAATGTGTCTCCCCGCATGCCTCTTCTCTGCGTCTCCAGTGCAGCAACACTGCTAAAGGAAACATTCCCAAGATTCACATTGGCACCAATTCTGATAACCAGTTCAACCTGCTGCCTTTCTAGTGGCGCCTCAAACATTATCTTTTCTTTTGGGCATTCTTCCAGTATCCGGTTCACCCAGTCCCACTTTATTTCACCAAGGTCGTCAAATATTTCCACACTTTTTCCGGATTCTCTCCCTTCCACGATTAAGAATTCAGGTTCCAGATCCACAGATTCGTTTATTTTCTGCACAGTTTCCTCAAGGCTCAACTGGTTTCTGGGATTCTTCTTCCCAACTTCAACCATCAATCGCATTCCATTGGAATGAACAAAGTCAGCAATCCTCTCTTTGACTTTCACTGGCATCTCACTGACACCTTCACTGATTTCAACGATATTGAAGCCAGCATTTTTCAGGCGCTGCAGGGTATCGTCAGCCTTTCCTTTCTTCACAGCCATTTCCATTAGAGTGCCGCCGTGAGAAACTGGCAGGCCTGATGCATTAAATTTCTGGATTCTTTCTGAAAGGTTCTTTTCAGTTAACAACATGGATAAAGTCCATCCGATCTTAACATAACTGATGTATTCAGACAGGTCGGGGATATTCTCCCAGGGGACCGCTGCAAACCTGTCAATTACCATTGTTGATCCGCCGCTGTGCCAGCTCTTGACGTTTCCTAAATAGTCCTCTAGAAATTTTCCTGTCATTTAATAAATATGAAAAACAAGCGTGTATATAAAAGAATAATTTGTGTGTAAAATTGACTTATACATCTACCAAAATGCGTGTAAACTTTATCTCATATATTCTCAAAATCTAACTTATGTATGGACCGTGCCACCAATGAAACCATGGGCAAAATTACACAGACCGAAGACATTCTGGAAAAAATAGGAAAGGAATATGGGGGAAAAGTGGTTTTTACCTCAAGCTTTGGAGCCGAAGACATGGTTATTACCCACCTCATATCAAAACTGGATCTTGACATAGAAATTGCTACAATAGACACTGGCAGGTTGCACCAGGATACTTATGACTTCATTGACAGGGCTGTTAAGTTTTATGGCCTTAAACTCAAGAGTTATTTTCCTGAGGCAAGTGAGGTGGAAGAAATGGTAAATAAGTCCGGATACAACCTCTTCTACTATTCACAGGAAAACAGGAAATTCTGTTGCAATATTAGAAAGGTGAATCCTCTGGAAAAGGTATTGACGGGAAAGAAAGCCTGGATAACCGGATTAAGGTCGGGGCAGAATAAATTCCGCCAAACTCTAGGATTGATAGAAAAAGACACGACCCGGGGTATTTTAAAAGTCAATCCCCTGATTCACTGGACTTCATCTGATGTTTGGGATTTTATCAAACAGAATAGTATCCCACACAACAGCCTTCACGACAAGGGCTACCCAAGCATAGGATGTGAACCATGCACCAGAGCCATTATGCCGGGGGAAGACGAAAGGGCGGGAAGATGGTGGTGGGAATCAGGCCTTAAAGAATGCGGGCTGCATCTTTCCGGCCAGGATGCATCCAATTCTGGTGAAAATTCCAAAACTGCTGAT
>JAJZXT010000071.1 GCA_021806355.1 Thermoplasmata archaeon | reverse complement strand
ATGGACATATGCAGCCTCAGGTGCCGTGACTCTCCCAGTTTCCTGTGATACCCTGTTGCAAAAATGACAGAGAAGGCATAGATCGCCGATACACAGATCAGCAGGTACCTGTTTATATCATTAAGGTAAAAATACGAAAATATCCCTGAAGGGAGCATAAATACCACTGAAGTTGTGATCAGGCAACCAACAGACGTGGCAATCGATATTCCCCTGAAATGCCTGAAGAAATAAGCCCCTCCCGATATGGCAGGAATGGAAAGCATGAGCATTATCAGGTAAAACCCGTTGAATATCATCCCATCATCTCCTCGAATACCTGGCTTTCGGGCTTATCTGAAATAATTATCGTGGATACTATGAGAAGCGCAAGGACATCAAGCAAAACGCTTACCTCAATAACAAGCGGCATTGAGATGATGCCCAATCCGAGCATGACAATGGCATTTTCCTCCTCGATGTATCCAAGAAATTGGGAGAATTTGCTTTTTCTGGATCCGATGAGAAACAGTCCCTGAAATAGGAGGGCAAAGCCGCCGGCTCCGATGGTCTCGTAACCAAGAGGAGTGAAGAGGATTCTGTAGGTGAGAATGGAGAAAATGAGGATAAGAATGCTGATGACGCTGAGAAATGAGGCATCTCCAAATCTTTCCCTTGAAACAAACTGATCCGGAGAAAGCTTTGAATTCAGGAGCCTGCTCGTAAGGAACGCCCTGAGGATCATAATGAGCACTCCGAGAATTACCAGTTCAGGATCATTTCCCCATATACCAAGAATAATTATGTAAATCGAAAGGAGAACGGACTGGATTGAAACGATTCTCACCTTGTGTGACATGAATGTGCCGAATTGTGCCCATATGGCACTGAGGATAATTGCTGCCGTTATGAGATCCAGGGCCTCCTGGTTGATCATGAAAAACCACCAGCCACGAAAAGCGTTACGGATAGAACGGAAAGTATGAATGAAAGTGAGAGGAAATCGGTGATCTTGAATATCCTTATCCTTGCAATGCTCTGCTCCAGGACTATGAGCAGCACGATGAGCAATAGCCACTTGAAAAGCATGATTGGTATGTCAATGATTGAACCCATAAGTCCGGACTGAAGCCCCCATGGAAATATGAAAACATTCAGGAGAAGCGAACCCAGAAGGTATTGCTTGATCATTGATGAATACTTAATGAAGAACAGGTTCCTGCCCCCGTATTCATATATCCTGCCTTCCTCGATCATTCCAAGTTCAGATAAACCACCGCCTTCCACCGGCAATTTTCCAGTCTCGAAAATGAAGAACAGAAGGAATGCAATTGATGCAAGGATATGCGTCAGTGAAAGGAAAAGGTAGGAATTCGTTGAGAGGTCTGCACTGGTGATGTATGGATTGTTTGTTCCTGTTTCGATTGCCACCGCAAAGAAAACGACAATGAGGGTTGGTTCCGCAAGTGCCGAAAATATTGCCGATCTCCCGGCGCTCATCGCTGAAAAATTGCTGTTGTTATCCAGCGCTGCAAGGATTGTCAATACGGATGCAAGCGTGAAGAGCATCGCACCGCCAAGAAAATCTGCAAGTGGGGCAAAAATTGTGTATCTGGGTTGTACGGGAATCAGGAACGCCAGAAGCACCATGATCGAAAGAACCATCACTGGAGCATTCCTGTGTATAGCTCCGGAACCGCTGCTTATTATTGATTCCTTCCTGATATATTTTGCCAGATCATAATATGGCTGGAAAATTGGGGGACCTTTCCTGAATTCCGTTTTGGCCTTTATGTTTTCATAAATTCCCGCGATGAGAGGAGAAATGAGCAATATTCCCAGCACCTGAATGGCTGATTCAAAAATAACCTGCATCATACAAACCAGATACTTTCATAAGAAGTGGGATTGACAGCAGATGCTAATCAACTATTAAAACTGGTGACATGCTAATATATGCTGTGCAATATGGTATCAAAATCCGATTAGGCTATCCATGTAATTTACACTCCTTATTTCCCGTGATTTGACCGTTTTTTGACCATTTGTGATGGCATTTGTAGTGCTTAAATAGTAGTGCCGAATAGGCACTACTAGTGTCATTTATAAGGGGCAAAAAAACTCATGAGACCTGATCCACGTGAGCCAATAATATGTAAAGACAAAAAAAGCCTGTCCTGGCACCTCTCGTGAAGATACTGGAAGCAAATGACGATCTCCCGGCAGAGGAACTGAAAGCATGGGTTGCATCAATCAAAATCTAATCGGATTTTGATACCATATGCTGTGCAGGGATGATTATCACCCCCATATTTAGAATTGATTCAATATCTCGAAACTCTTGTAGCAATTACAGAATCTGCAATATCATAAAAAATTTGGAAATTGGAACTAAATTTCCCTTCCTTACTTCTTTGAGATTTTCACTCCGCTCATTATGTCTACAAATTCCTTCTCGGTAAGTTTCCCTGTTGCAAGAACCAGGTCCTTTATGGGCTTGTGTGTCTGGAGAGCTTCCCTGACAATCTTTGCTACCGCATCGTAACCAAGGTATGGATTCAGGAGAACGGCCGATCCAAAGCTTTTCGAGAGATTTTCCCTGCACGCTTCCTCGTTTGCACCCATTCCATCAATGAGGAGCGTCCTGAACATCCTCATTCCGTTTGTCATTATGTCCATGGATCTTGACAGTTCATAATCGATGCCTGGCATCATGACATTCAGTTCAAGCTGTCCTGCCTGGACTGAAATGTTAACGGACTGCTGGGCTCCAATGACTGAGTGGCATATCATGTTCATTGCCTCGGCAATGGACGGGTTGATCTTCCCGGGCATTATGGATGATCCCTGCTGGACCGCCGGTATGGTTATCTCGTGTATCCCTGCACCTGGACCGGAATACATCAACCGGATATCGTTTGAAATCTTTGTAAGATCAAGGGCGATATTTGCAACGGCATTCATCATCCTTGAAAAATCTGACTGAAATTCCATGATCCCTGGGAGATTATCACTCTTCCTGAAATTGAATCCCGTGAATCTTGAAATTTCACTGACCACTTTCCCTGCAAATCCTGTTGGTGTGTTTACCCCAGTACCTGTTGCAGTTCCTCCAGCATTCAGTTCGAGGATGAAGTCCGCAGCCTGCTCGAGTTCCTTCAGAGCCTTTCCCATTGTGTAAGCCCATGCCGAGAATTCCATTCCAAGCGTCATCGGGGCTGCATCCTGAAGATGGGTTCTTCCAGGCTTCTTCACCTCGGCAAATTCCTTTGCCTTCTTTTCAGTGGATTTCTTCAGTTCCTTTAACTCCCTGACAAGCTTCTCATATTTTATTATGACATTTATTCTCATCATCGTGGGGTAGAAATCATTTGTCGACTGGCTCATGTTTACATGATCATTCGGGTGTATGAATGCAAAATCGCCCTTCTTCCTTCCTGCCTTCTCAAGGGCTAGATTGCAGATCACTTCATTGCAGTTCATGTTAAAGGAGGTTCCGGCACCGGCCTGGAATACGTCTATTACAAACTGGTTCGTAAGTTTTCCTGAAAGGATATCATCGCATGCCTGGACTATGAATTTCATCCTTTCCTCTGATATCGCACCAAGCTCGTGATTTGCAACCGCTGCAGATCTCTTTGCGATTACCATTGCCCGGATATGGTCAAAATCCGCTGTTAAGCCCGATATCTGGAAATTATTCCTTGCCCTGAAGGTGTTTACCCCAAAATATTCATTGTCTTCAAGACTGACTTCCCCGAGTACATCCCGTTCTAACCTTGACATACTTTAGAATTGCATCTCGATATTTTACGTCTTGCCCATACATATTTACCCTAATGCTGGGATCTTCATCAAAACTGCGAGAAAACTAAGTTTACTGATAAAATCATAAATACATTATTGGGATAACAGATGGATATTAATGAGCGATAAGGAAATCATAATAAGGATTGCAGGAGCGGCAGGAGATGGTGTTCAATCCGCCGGTCTCATGATGGCAAAGGTTTTTTCCAGAAATGGGCTTCACGCTTCAACATATAATTATTACCAGAGCATTATCAGGGGAGGGCAGAGCTGGTACCAGATAAGAGCTTCTTCCGACAAGGTTAAGAGCCAGGGTGATGGGCTTGATATTCTTGTGACCCTGAACAAGGACGGAATCGAGAGGCATACAAACCCTGAAATTAATGAAGGAGGGGCTTCCAGCCTCAATGGAATTGCAATATATGACAAGGCGCTTACCGGATTTAAGCAATTTTCGGGCAACGTGAAATACTGTCCCGTGCCGCTGGCTGAAATAGGACAGAAATACAGCAAGAATCCCCTGTTGAAAAACACAGTGGCATTGGGTGCATTATGCGGACACATCTCTGTCGATTTTGAAATTCTTGCGGACATAATCAGGGATCAATTTGGAGGAAAGGGGGAGATTGTTGAGCAGAATGTAAACGCCGCAAAGGAAGGGTATGATTATTTTGTGAATACATATGGCAGATCAGAGAAGAAACTGCAATACAAGAAGGAATCAAAGTACCTTCTGGCAGGAGGAGATTCTGCCGGACTTGGCGCTGTAAGAGCGGGCCTGAAGGCGTTTTTCGGTTATCCGATGACTCCTGCATCCTCATTCCTTCATTTTCTTGCGCAGCACAGCAAGTCTCTTGACGTTTTCGTGAAAGTCACCGAAGATGAGATATCGGCAATCAATATGGCAATAGGTGCCAATTATGCCGGCGTCAGGGCTATGACTGGAACTTCAGGAGGCGGATTTGCACTTATGACCGAGGCTGTCGGAATGTCCGGGATGATGGAAGTCCCACTTGTTGTTTATGAAGCACAGAGAGCAGGGCCTTCAACGGGACTACCGACAAAGACAGAACAGGGAGATCTATTGCAGATGTTGGGTGCATCCCAGGGAGATTTCCCAAAGGTGATCCTTGCTCCAAGAAATGTGGAGGAAGCATACTACATGATGAGCGATGCACTGAACATAGCCGATGAATATCAACTGCCTGTCCTCTTTCTTACAGATCTTTACCTTGCAGAGCATTACGAAACTGTGGATAAACTGGAAACAGATTTTGAAATAAAAAGAGGCAAGATCGCAAAGGAGGGAATGGAGAATTACAGGAGGTATGAATTCACCGAAGACGGTGTTTCATTCAGGGCGATTCCAGGAACCCCTGGCCTTATGCATAATGAGGATTCAGATGAACACGATGAAAGGGGAGACGTTGTCAGTGACGCCGTGACCGATCCTTATGTCAGAAAACTGGCTATGGAGAAGAGGATGAAGAAAATTGAGGAATATATAAAAAGCATTCCTCCAACACCAACTTACCTTATCAAGGAC
This sequence comes from Thermoplasmata archaeon, assembly GCA_021806355.1. GTDB lineage: Archaea > Thermoplasmatota > Thermoplasmata > Thermoplasmatales > Thermoplasmataceae. The sequence goes on along the minus strand of JAJZXT010000071.1, from coordinate 2,432 downwards.
GCAGAAAGTGTGATCATTCAATGGGGATCTACACAGGGACCTGTTGAAGAGGCTGTCGACATCCTGAGGAATAAGGGCCTGAAAGTTGGTGTTATAGAGATGACACACCTTTACCCAATGAATAAGGACATTGCTGAATTGGTTAAGGGAAAAAAGCACGTCATATTCGTGGAAAACAATTACACAGGACAATTGAGAAGGCTTGTAATGTCGGAGTTTGGAATTTCAAGCGAACTTATCGTAAAGTATGATGGTGAATCATTCTACCCGCAAAAATTGAGCGAGGAAATAGAGGCAATATTGAGGAGATGAAGATGACAACATTAAGTGATTTTAAAGGAAACGTGAAACCAGATTGGTGCCCCGGATGTGGAAATTTTGCACAGCTTACAACAATTTCAGCAGCCCTGGCAGAGTTGGGAATTGATCCTAAGGATACCGCAGTGGTATCGGGAATTGGATGCTCCAGCAACCTTCCCGAATACATAAAGGCGTATGGATTCCATGGAATTCATGGAAGGCTCCTGCCGGTCGCGACCGCAATAAAGTGGGTAAACCCGAAGTTAACCGTTATAGGTTACGGAGGGGACGGCGATGGATTCAATGAAGGTACCCAGCACTTTTTCCACGCTGCAAGGAGAAACACGGATATTACATATATTGTATCTGACAACCAGATATTCGGCTTGACAACGGGACAGGCTTCCCCAACCTCTGAAATAGGAATGAAGACAAAAACAACACCTGATGGCAATCTTGAAACACCGCTTGATCCTATGACGTTTGCCCTCACGGCTGGTGCTACTTTTGTCGCAAGGGGATTTTCAGGTGATGTGAAGCATCTTCAGGGATTGATTAAGAGAGGTATCCAACACAAGGGATTTTCTTTTATTGATGTATTCAGCCCGTGCGTTACATTTAACAAAACAAACACGTATGAATTCTTCAGGAGCAGGGTTTATAAATTGGATGAAAGTGGCCATGACCCGAAGAATTTCACCCAGGCTTATGAAAAAGCAAGGGAATGGGGAGACAAAATCCCAATCGGTGTTCTTTATGAAATTGAAGCCTCAAGATACGAGGAGAGGGATCCAGTTTTGAAAACACCGCTTATAGATCACCCGACGATGAAAATTACCCCAGAGATTCTCAAGGAATTTACCTGAGAAAAATATTTTTTCTTTGAACATAAACCCATAAATCTCCAATGGATATAGCTTCAAACTCTAAATTTGTTTGAGCTAATTTTTCATTTTGGTTACGATTTGCTTCCTAGATAAAATATTATAATCTAATGTGATTAGTAGTGTGCTAATACAATATGATTAATAAAATAGAACTCACCAAGAAGGAGAGAGATACCATAATAGCTGTTGGAGACTACGGGGAAAAGGATTTTCCTTTGAGGCTTGTAGATCTGTCAGGCATGTTAAGAGTGAGACCTCCCACTGCACTCAATCTTGTTAAGAGGCTTGAGGAAAAGGGATGCCTCAGCGACGAGAAAGGAATGATTATTTTTACGGAACTGGGGAAGAGAGTCTATGATGAACTGGTAGAGAACCACCGGGTAATGGAAACCCTCATGGCGAAGTCCGGGATGGATCCTGAAAAGGCCTGCCTGATGAGTGGTAATATAGATTACCTCATCGACCACATCTCTGTTGATAGATTATTTTCTGGAATGGGTAAACCAAAAAATTGCCCTCACGGGAAGAAAATAGAGCAAATTCATTAAAGCCGCAACTCTAATTATTCAATTGATAAACGCACAAAATTTGCGATCCTTAAACAGATCAATTCTTCAATCGTATTTGTATAGCTTACCCGAATCCACACAATTCTTTTCTCAATATTTGATAGTGTATTAATATTGCTGTAAAATTGAAGAGGTCCTGCACAATTCAGATTTGAGGGTGTGAAAATATGCAGGACCAGTTGAAACTTGACTTTCTGGCTATGAATTTGTGAAACCGGTTATATTTCAGGATAAATTCGATGTTTGGTTGGTACGGTATACCGTACATACATTAATATACTTCTATGTAATACAGTTACATGCGGCTCAGGGTTAACAGTGTGAAGAGGGGGAAATCTGTTCTAAAATATGCCCAGATTGTTGAAGACTATGTGGAAGATGGAAAAAAGAAAACAAAGATAGTGAAACATCTTGGACGAGTCAACACAGAAGAAGACATTGTGGAATATAGGAAACTCTTTGCCCTTGAAAACACAAGAATACACATTGAGAAGGCAGATCTTAGGACTCTGGATATCATGCCACCAAAGGAATATGGCATGATATATACAGCGGAAATACTCTGCCGTGATCTTGGATTGGACAGGATGTTTGACATGCTTGGAGATCAATCTGACATCATATTCTTATCCGTGATCTCAAGGTTGATGGATCCAACATCAGATTTTGGCCTTTT
>JAJZXT010000035.1 GCA_021806355.1 Thermoplasmata archaeon | reverse complement strand
ATATTATTGGATTAATAAGGTCGGACGATTGTCGAACGTTGTATGGGTCCTTGGACACACTAAGAGATCCATATCAAAGAGGGGAGATTCAGCACTCAGATAAGCAATATACAGGGGCACACATGCAGCAATAAGGGGAACCCCGGTCATATCTGAGTTCTATTACTGCAAGGTCATTGGATGCATGCCTAAGAAGAAGGCGCTTGGTGCAGCATCAAGGAAACAGTGCCACATTATATGATCCGTATGGGATAACAATAAACCGTTTGAGATACCTGAACAATTCAGGAAACAGGAATAAACTAAGGAAATGGAATACACAAAACAAGGTAAGGATTAATGGTAGCTGTGGATCTGTTACATTAAATCCTATCTAAGGAAAATTATTATCCTGATCTCCCTGCTTTTACCACCACGATACCTTTTCACGTGCCTCAAGGATGTCCTTCTGCTCCCTTGTCCTCTCCAGTTCATTAATACTGCCGCTGGCATCCTCAACAACATGCAGTTTCTCCAGTTCCAGAATCATTTTCTCTAGGGAATACTTCCTCATCAGTCCTGACGAGATCATTCCCCTCATCAGCGCTGATCTTATTATGAGCGATATGAAGAATACGAACAGCATGCCCCTGATTGTAATTTCTTTCCTGACCCTCATGGGGGAATATGTCCATACCGTTTTCAGCATGAAGAATGCCTTCCCAATGCTTTCCCTGTTACGGTATATGGAAAGGCATTCCATGGGTGTGCATTCTCCTCTATACACAAGGAGGAATTTTCCCATCCTGTTCTCTGCTGCCGTTATTGCATTGTTCCTTGCTTTTGTTCTGATTTTGCCGTCCTCAATCCTCCATGTGAAGTATCTGAGATTTTGGGATGCCACTGATTCAATTGTTTTCAGGACATTTTGCCCGACATGCAGCTTCTCCTCAGCCAATCTCCCCTCCACAAGTTTCCTGTAAAAGTCAGATCTTTCATCGCTCTCTTTTCTGGGATCATGGTAGAAGTATCCCTGAAGGTTCAGATCATCAATCTCCTTCTGGTATTCATTTCCCCTTTATTGATTCTTCAAGACCATTTATTTCCCCTCCGGTAATCTCTGCTTCCACCTGTGAAACTGTGCCACAGAAAATCCATGTCTGCGGCACAGTTCTGCAATGTTTGTGGCCTTGAATTATTCAATGACAATCTGCTCCTTCTGTTACATGGGGATGGTGCAGGAGATTTGCTAAATCCCTCAGGACTTCACTATATCTCATTCGCTTTACATATTCTCTCTTATAATTGTCCGGATTGATCTGGATCCACTCCCTTCAGACAGTTTTCTGTGCTCATTCAAGTAATTCGACATGATTGTACCTCCCGATTTCCTTTTCGATCCATCTCTTCTTGAAATCTTCATTCAATATAGCGGATTCAAACTCTTCCGGTGTCATATAATTCAATGAGGAATGCGGTCTCCTTGTATTGTCATTGGATACAGCCCATTCCATGTGCTTTCGGAAGTCCTCAAGGCTGACGAATTCCCTTGTATAGATGTAGTCATCCTTGAATCTGCCAAAGTATGATTCGATATGGCCATCCTCTTCCGGGGTGTGCCCATGCGAGGTCTCATGCTTTATTCCCAATTTTCGGAGATGCTTCTCATATCCTGATGATGTGAGCTGTGATCCATTGTCTGATCTGATCCTGAGACCGTTCAAGTTCAGATCAGGGAACGCACCAAGGATTGCATTGTCAAGAGCCTCGATCATTTCAGCTGTTCTGGACATACGGGATACGAGATATCTCTCTATCCGCATTGAGCAGAGATCCAGGTATGCCGTGAGGTATATCCATCCCTCACCTTCTATGTGTATCTTTGTGAAATCCGTCTCCCACATGACGTTTGGTCTGGCAGCAACAATTGCCCTGGGGGCATGTTTCCTGCGGATCTTCTTATTTGTGGAAATGAGGTTCATGTGACGCATATGTCTTCTTACACGGTTCCTGCCAATCCTGAAACCGGATCGGCGGATCATTGCCGTCACCCTCCTTGTGCCGTATGATGGTCTTTCCTCCATAATAGTGGAAATGCGTCTTTCCAGATCAGCATCGTATTCTGGTTTCCTCACCCTCTGCCTGTAATATATCATGGACCTGGAAACCCCTGCCAGGGAAGCTGATCTTGATCCTGAGAGGCCATTTGCAATAAGCTCAGTCATGGCTTCCTCCCAACTATGGATTGAATTTTTTTAGAGTTTCGTTTGCAATAGTCAATTCACCAATTATGCCCTTGAGTTCGTCTATTTCCTTCATCAGCGACTGTTCTACCGTGGACTTGCCATGTTCCATTGCGGCTGTACCTCCGGCAATGAACTCGTCCCTCCATTTGTACACGGCGGATGAGGCAACGTTGTATTTCCTGCAGATCTCTGATATGGTGGAGGAGTTGGAAAGCACCTCCATGACGATCCTTGCCTTCTCCTCCTTTGTCCGGTATGTGCCCTTCCCTACCATATGGTCATCTTTGGAACCGGCAGGAGATTAAAAACTCACCTCACTTGACCATCCCCCTATATAAGCATTTCTCCATGCTCATACTGTCTGAATCTGATCGGTTCCAGTACAGGGAGCGCATCAAGATCAATATCGGGAAGCTCGATCATCTCTCAGACCTGAATCAGTATCCTGAGAGAATATACAGGCTGCACAAGCTTCGTGAATGGGTGGAATACGCATTTAATATGTAAAAGAAGGACCCTGCGGCAGGTCGTTCATACCTGAGAAATGACCTCATGATTTCCAAATACTTGCTTCTCAATATATTGTCGCTGTACCTTCACTTTCAGATTCTCAACATGATAGGTGGAAAATTCACAGTGAGAGACGTTCTCCTCGTCCTGTCAAGGATAAAGATGTACAGGATGGAGAAAGGTGAAATAATGAGCGAAGTACCAAAAAAGGGGGAAGATCTGGTGTCGGATCTGAAAATTGATCTCGACATATTACATTAAAAACGTTGAGATAAGGTTACTAATCGACTGGCATATAAAATATATTGTCTAAGTTTATATCTTTATTAAACTTAACCTGTTTGCGACAATAATCAAGTAATTTTTCAATTGCTTTCCTGTTTTTCTTGTAACCATATTCAAATATATCTGCACCAAAATTTTTAAAAAAATCATCGATTAGAATGTCATAATTAGGTATTCCTCCTAGATATGAAGTCAATTCGTCCAGTTCTTTAACCCATTTGTCCTTTGATTCCTCAAACATAAGGTAAATTGATTTCACAAGTTCTGGCTTATATTTGATAATTGAATTTTTTATAACAATTACATGCATTATCGGAAATATTCCAGTTTCTTCAAAATATTGGAGGTCCTCTTTAGCAGGGTTCTCAAATAATCTTTTAACTTTTCCACTTTTCAGATCAGGCGGTTTCAACGGACCTATAATACAATCTATAACGTTTCGGGTTAGGGCATCCATAGTCATAGTAAGATCAGTAGATACGACGATTTCAGATGGGTATGAAATATTAAAACGCTCTGGCTTAGAAGCAAACCATTTAACACTGGAAATTTCCACATCAAAATAATCAGAAAGTATGCCTCTCTGCCAAACTGACGCTGTTACATAGTAAGAGGGAAAGCTCAAAACAGATTTACCATTTATATCTTCAGGTTGTTTTATTGAAGATCGATTATTAACAAAAATGTCAGAAAGTCTAAATTTTCTCGATGGGAATATTGGTATTGCAGTGTATTCAATAGAGAAGTTAGATTTCGCAAAAAAATAGCTTGACATTGAGAGCTCTGCTACATCATATTTTCCGCTGTTTAATACAATTCTAAATAACTCATCTGGATCGTTAAATTTATCAATTTTAATGGGTATTCTATATGTTAGTGCTTGCTTATTAGACACATACTTATTTACATGCTCTGTAGTACATAGGCCGATAGTAAGTACGTCATTTTCCATTATAAAATATCCTACTAATGTATATAACAATTTATAATCCAATAGGGTTTATCAATTTTCTGAATAGTCAGACATATGTCGAACATTATTAACAGAATGAGAATATTGGGATATGCCCTCTAATCATATCCCACTGATCATGGAGATCATAGACAATATTCTTTCGCCCGATCAAAGGAGAAGAAAATATACAGATCGGCAGATTCTGTGAAATGTTTCCGACATCTCTGGACAATTTGCGAAATTAATTATGATCCATGTTGCTTTATGCCTTATATATGGAATCGAAAAGATCATACGTCGCTGAGGAAAAACTTAAGATCGTCCTGGAAGGGATGAGCGGAACCATCTCAGTATCGGATCTGTGCAGGAAATACGACATCAAACCTGCAAGATTCTACTACTGGAAGGATCAGCTACTGAACAGTGCCCCTGAGATATTTGAGAATCGCGGAAGAAAGGTGGATGAGGATCGCATAAGGGCAGAGAGGGAAAGTGAGATATCAAGACTCAAGGCAACAATAGCTGAAGTTGTGCAGGAAAACCTTGACATGAAAAAAAATTTGGAGATCGCTTGCAGGGGAGGGAAAGGATATGAGATCTCTTTTCTATGATATCCACAGAACAGTGATGAAAGCCATGGAACGCTCAGGACATTCCCTGAAGAGAACCCCGAAAATACTGGGGATATCCAGATCCTGGTACTATTCACAGATGGATTTCTCACCCCTTCTGGACGGACGATTCAATCCACTTGCTGTCAGGGATGATGATGAATGGATTGTCATCGGCTTCAGGAATGGGCATCCAGCAATGTCATTCAGGGAGATTGCATATACTCTGATAGACGGGGATATTGCGTATCTTTCCCCTTCTGCAGTCTACAGGATACTGAAGAAACATGATCTGATAACGCCATGGAACCGCAGGACATGGGAATCCACCAGACCTGAACATGCGAAATCCCCTGATGAGAAGTGGCAGACCGATATTATGTATGTGAAAATACATGGAAGGTTCTTCTACCTAATCATTTTCATTGATGAGTACAGCAGGTACATTGTCCATCACAACCTTCTCACATCAATGGATGCAGATTCCGTATCACTGGAGGCACAGGCAGCCATTGAAAAGCTCAGGAAAGATTCAGTTGCAGAGCCCGTAATACAGTCGGATAACGGATCATCATTCATTGCCATGGAATTCAGGATAGTATTGAGGGAGAACCACCTGACCCAGAAACTCATAAGGCCCCATACACCTGAACAGAACGGAATAGTTGAGAGGGCAAACAAGACAATGAGGGAATCACTTGCGCCGGTAATACTGACAGACTATGAACAGGCGAAATCTGAAATATCCAGGATCATTGAATACTACAACAATAACAGGAGGCATTCATCACTGAACTATCTCACGCCCAAACAGTACTACAGAGGAAATCCTGAGGAGTTGCTCAGGATAAGGGAATCCAAGATTGAGAAGGCAAGGATATTAAGGAGGGAAAGGAATATGAAAGAACGAAAGGGAGGTGAAATGGCGGGAGCTGGATCATAACTAAATTCGTATTTTGTCCAGAAGTCAGAAAAACAGTACATTCTGAAGGTTCTTGTCCTGCCGCAGATATTCGGAATATCGTATCGATCCGCCGGGGTATTCCTCATCAATCATGAGGAGTATCTGGCCATGATGGATCTTAAGGAAATACCAAGCTTCCAGACCCTGTCAAGGAGGGCGAGAAAATTTGATCTCCATGCGATAAACAGGTCAATCAGATTCCTCTATTCCATGAGGGAATGTGCAGCCATTGATTCATTCATGATCCACACATGCAAGTATTCCACAGCATCAAGGAGAAAGGTATGGGGAAATTATAAGGATCCTGAATCAGGGTGGTCTAAGACAACAAAGGGATGGACATATGGCAGGAAGTGCCATATGTCACTGGACATTGATTCCCTCCTTGTCATGGACTGGCTTGTTACCAGAGGAAACATGCATGATTCACGCGTATCACATGACTTGGTGGATTCTGTGAGGAATTTCTCCTATATTCTTGCAGATTCCGCTTACGATACCACTGATATATATACCGACATGTTAGAAAAAAACACATTCTTTACCCATAATTGATACCAACAGAAGGAGAGGAATTGTTCCCCAAAGACTGCCCATAAACAGGAAGATAGGCATTGATCTCAGGAGTGAATATGCATCGCTGTATTCCCTCAGGTGGGAGGTAGAAAGAACATTTTCCATCCTGGAAGCGCTAAGGTGAGGTGAATGTCTGGTACACAAGAGACAGATCATATGACACTGCAATTGGCCTTAAGGCAACTGCATACAATCACATGATTGTATCAAACGTGAAAGCAGGAGAAAAGCCAAGAGAGATAATGAAAATCGTCGGTTGTTAAAAGATGAGACAGCCTATATACCAAGGTTAAGCTATGCAATATTTTTTGATAAATCCTCCTTTTCTGTATCATGAGAAAACACAGTACTAATAAGTGATATAACCACAGTTATAAATAGTGTAACAGCTATGTATATCGAATAAGTTTTCCCAAATCCTAGAATATAAGTAATTAAATAAGTCTGTGGCAAAACTCCTAAAAGAACACCAAACTGATATGCCATACCAGAACCAGATGCTCTATACTTTGTATCGAAGTTTTCAGATAAAAATGCCGCCATTGGACCTATGCCTGCAAATGCAAAAGCTATTAGTATAGAATCTGCAGCAAGGACATAGGAAACTATACCAGTGTTAATTATATAAATAAATGGTATAGAATATATTGCTAATGCACCATAGACTATTAATAAAGTTGCTCTCCTACCTATCCTATCAGCAACAACTGTTGTTAAATATATTAGTAATGCACCGAACGCCGTGCCTATCAGAGTGGCCGTAGTTGTAAGATCTGGGGATATATGTATGACCTCAACTAAATATATGATAAGTGCTGAAATTCCTACATAGACCGGAGTCTGTGCTGCCATGTTGACACCTGCCAGCTTAAAGACCCTCCCTGCTCTTTCTCTTAAAACCATTAAAGCGGGCAATTTCATAACTTTATTCTCTTTTATGATTTCATCAAAAATTCCGCTTTCTACTAATCTATATCTTACAATCGCACCAATAGATACAGCAACTGCTCCAATAATGTACATTATTCTCCATCCATATAAAAGGAAAAAGTGGAAATTAACCAAACTCATTAATGTAACTCCAAGCGCAGCACCTCCTCCTCCAATAACATAACCCTGAGGTACTAGTCCCGCCCAGAATCCACGTTTTCCTGTTTTATTGGCTTCCTCTACAACCCAGGTTGTGGCATTTCCCCATTCTCCTCCATATCCCAGACCTTGTATAAATCTTAAAATCAAAAGGAAAATTCCTCCAAAAATTCCTATCGTGGCATAGCCAGGAATTAATGCAATCAAGAACCCAGAAACTCCCATGAGAATAAGAGTCAATACCAGAATGCTTTTTCTCCCTCTAGTATCTCCTAAATGCCCGAATATAAAAGACCCCAACGGTCTTCCGACAAAAGAAACAACAAAAGCTGTAATAGAAGCAAGATATGAAGCGCTCGATGATGTCGACGGAAAGAAGATAGTACCCCAAACAAGTGCTGCGGCATAAGAAGCAAGAAGAAAATCAAAGTCTTCAGCTGCAGTACCAAACATTCCAGCTAAGGCAACCTTGGTAAGTAATTTCACCTAATAGTAATTTAATTTACTATTTAAATATATCGAAGTATTGTGCTGTGTTGAGTAAATACTTAAGTAGCCTGTAGTTCAAGCTGCTTTTTCTCCTCTGATCCAGGAATTACTTCCCATTTTGATACTTTTGCACCCTTCTCTTCCAGATATGAAACAACCCTTCC
>JAJZXT010000081.1 GCA_021806355.1 Thermoplasmata archaeon | reverse complement strand
ACCATGAGCATCCACACCCTTCAGGATATATTTACCACTGCCCTTGCACTTGGAGGCTCCCTGTTCCTCATATTATATCCTTCAGGATTTGTGCTTTTCCTGTTCGCCATCGTGATAATTATTGTATCCATTGTCATGAACTGGGGATTGATCACACGAAATATCCGTCTGCTAATGGAAGGCACAGACCTCAACACGGCAGAGATTGAATCTTCACTCAAGCAAAGGTTTCCATTGGTTCACCACCTGCATATCTGGGATGTCTGCAGGCATTACAGGATAGCCACTGTACATGTCTATGCAGCCAATAACACCAGTTTGCTGGAACTGGAGCCTGTGAGGAGAGAAATTGATGATTACCTGATAAAATATGGCGTTAATCACCTTACGCTGCAGTTTGAGCCTTCTCCAGAGGTGGAACATTAAAGTTTTATGAGATTAGAAAATGGCAATAATATGAGGTGCCCTTCATGCATTATTTACGTGGAAGGAGGCTATCCAGAACTCAGTGACCACATTTTCAAAATGCAGGAGGAAACCGATTCCCAACACATAACATGGATCAACAGGTATATGTCGAAGAGCCGGACTTCAAAGGAGGAATTCACCACGCTCTTAAGGGGTGTGTTCGAAACTGGCGACCTGAAGGAGTGGATCATTCAGAAATTTATAGGCAAGTTTTTCTCCAGGACTCCGCATCAGTTCCTGGTGAAAATGCAGAGGCCTGACTGGTGGACACTCCTGGGCTATGCCTATGAGCATCACCACTTTCTGAAGCAATGGGTGAAATCATGTTCAATGATCATTGCCAACACGAATTTTGAAGACGTTCATCACTATGAGATTGATAACATTATATCAGAGTGGCACGGGAAAAGGGGAGATTTCCCCCGCACCATGATCTTCTGTTGAAGATGGGGGCTGTCCTATAGTGCCACCCTGAATGATATATACAGCACTGAGCCTTTGGAGCCCACTGTACATGCAATGCAGATCTGGAAAGATATCTGCAGGAATCTTTCCTTTGTGGAAGGCATGGCAGCAACGCATTCTCTTGAACTCATAGCGAACAGGAGGATGAGGGAATATGGTGCCACCATTGGTTATTTTGATCCTGTCATCCTCAGGGATGGAAGCGTCACCAGGGAGACTGTGAATTTCCTGGATGAGGGATACGAGGCGGATGTGTCGCACTCAGAGGTTGCACTGGATCTTATTGTGAAATATGCTTCGAGGATGAATAATGAGCAGGAGGTTCAGGCTGTCTTTTTCAGATCCATGGAGGCATTTGACAATTACCTGAACGCTAGGATAGAAAAAGGGGTCATGCTTGAAAACAAACAACACTGAAGGTTGTGGTCTTTGCAATGCAACTTGGGGAGAGTAATAGAGAGAAATTGACAACGACAACATGTACTTCTGCTGCAACATTTGCGCAGACATCTTTGAGACCATGGTTAACAAGGTCAAGGAAAACACTGGCTGGAAGTATTTAGATTACGTGGAGCTAAATGGAAATTACTGCGCTGGGAGGGAATGTGAAGTCAGGAGCGGAGAAGAATCATTCAGATATTACTTCAGGACTTACTCCAATGGTAAATTCATAACGTTTGAGAAAAGGTAAACTCTCTTTTCAATATAGTGCTTACATGAATCTGCTTGTATCAAAAGGAGGTTTTGATCTTCTTTCTATCTATCCTTATCCCCTTTGGAGTCAGGGCATAGAGACTTTTCGAAAGTGCCGCATAATCTCCGCCGACATCCTTGCCCATGCCCTTGATTTCCTCTATGATTCTTCTCATGGTCAGGTCGTCCCGCTGGGCATAACTGCAATCAAGAATTATGATATCGCCATTGTAAAGGTAATCTGCAATTTTCTTGATATCCTCATATTTTGAAATTTCAGCAACTCTGAGGGAACTCTTATCCGGCTCATCCTCTTCAAAGAATTTGTATTCTGCAAGGTCAATGAACTTTACTGGTCCCTCTTCATCTGCTGTTCTTCTTCCTCTTGGTCTTAAAATAGGCATATAGATTTTACCTCCACTTTGGATCCTAGGAAGATATAATGAGATTGCCAATAAATTTATTGCTAAATTATGTCCCACTCATTATAATGAAACATAAAGTCACGTATAAGATCCAAAAATAATTCTTCTGCAAGATTTAAAGAATTATCGATGTTCCTTTATAAAATGATGATTCCTTTTACACCCTTTACTTTTTTCAACAAGGGAAGTGCTTCCCCAGGAAGTGGAGAATCCGTAACGATCCTTGCTCTTGGAGAGTCAGATATTATTGGGTCATCAACCATAACCTGCCTTATGCCTATGTTGAAATCGGCGATGATTTTTATGATGCCAGAAATGATACCGGATTGTTTAGGATCTTCAGGGATAACCTCAACAACACCCAGATGAAGAATCTTGGATGATACCTGCCCCATATCTGCAATCGGTCGTAGTTCCTTGAAAAAGTTCAGTAATTCCTTGTCTGCAAAAATCTTGTTTACAACTCCCTGCACAACTCTTCTGTCTACACCGATTGCCAGCGCTATGGCATTTGGTCTCACTTCTATGTTGGCACAGTAAACCGAGGGCTCTTCAGGAAATTTTTCATTGACAGCGAGCCCGTATGTGACAAAGTATCTCACTACCTTCATCTGCGAAGGATTTTTTCCAAATTTTAGCGTGATTAGTTCCCACATTATGTTATATATGTTAATTGAGTTAAATAACTTAATGAATTTATAGAGGCATTTTTAGATAGAAAAATCACAAAAAAAGATAAAATGACTAAAAAGGCTTGAACTCGATTTATTTTTGAAGAAAGGTTGTTTGAGTTAACTCAAACCCCATCAAGTATTCCATCTTCTGCAAGCTGTATTACCGTCTCCCCCTCAGGAAGATAGGGTGAATCTATGAGCCTTGCAATCCTCTTTCCGGCCTTTCCTTTCCTCAAATATATCCTGAAGGTTGCGGTGTGCCCAACAATATTTCCTCCTATTGGCGCTGTTGGATCTCCAAAGAATACGTCAGGTCTGGCTGCAACCTGATTTGTCACCGCTATTACGGCATTCTGAAGCATGCCGAACCTGAGCAGATCGTGCATGTGCCTGTTCAGCAATTGCTGCCTCTCAGACAGTGACCCTCTTCCCATGTATTCAGATCTGAAATGTGATGTCAGCGAATCAACTATGAGAAGCCTTATGTTGTAATCTTTCGCCATCTGTGAGGCTTTTTCTGCAAGCAGGATCTGGTGGTGTGAATTGAATGCCCTTGCAACGTGAATTCTCTTCAGGACTTCATCTGAATCAAGGTTTTTTGCCCTTGACATCTGGACAATTCTCTCCGGCCTGAATGTATTTTCTGTATCTATAATAAGAACATCTGCATTGAATCCGCCATCACTCTCCGGCATGGTCGTGTTTACGGCAATCTGGTGCATTATCTGTGTTTTCCCAGAACCGAACTCACCAAAGAATTCAGTTATTGTCTGCGTTTCCAATCCACCCCCAAGGAGGTTGTCTAGGTTCTTGCTTCCCGTTGTCAGCTTGAGGACATTTTTCCTGCGGTTTAAAATCTCTTCGCCAGTTTCGTAGTTTCCAACATCTGCAAGCTTTCTTGCTGCTGCGATTATCTTTATTATGGCTCCTTCCCCGATTCCGGTTATTTCCGAGAGATCCTTCGGTGCAGCAACAGCTATTGCCATCACATCGTCGTATCCGCTGTCTCTCAGTTTTTCTGCAGTAGCCTCTCCCACACCTGGGATGTCTTCTATTGACATTTTGTCTGTTGCTTCCTTCTTTGATTCTACCATTAAAGTTCCCTCTTGAATATTCCCATGGTATTGTCAGTATTGGTAATGGACTTTTCCCTATCTGCATCACCCATGATAGCCCTTATGGCATCGATATTTTCAGGAACCACATCACTTTCCTGGTGTACCGCCTGAATATACCTTATGTTATTTCCTGAAATGAAAAGGCTTTCTTTCCACACAGCTATCTCAAAGAGATCTCCCCTTTTTCTGCCAAACTCCCTTGCCAGATCCATTACCTGGGACGTGGATGAAATTCCGCTCTTTCCCGATACCAGTATAATTCTGTTGAATTTGCCCCATTCCTCCATAATAGCATCCTTGGAGGGGGTTGATTTTGTTTGCAGACTTACGGAATGGACATGCATGAGTGTCGTTGGCACTTTTATGGCAACGGTTCCGACATTCTCAATGTCAAGCACTGTCTTTAAGTCAGGTCCATGGTGGGAAGGGAACTTTAACGAAGGTTCAATCGCATTGATTGGTCCCTTTTTACTGTCATTTGGATCAGTAGCCCTTCGGATTAATGTGGCGTCAACCGATTCTACCCCAAATTTTTTCATGAGAGGATATATGGTTCTTGCCAGTCCTGTTGTATTGCATGATACCACCCGGAGAAACTTCTTTCCCACGCTCCGGTCATAGCTGGAGTATGCATTGAAACTCTGTTCCGCAACATTTGCCTCCTCTCCTCCCTGGAATATGCCTTTCACCTTATTTTTCCTGTATATTTCCCTGTTCTTTTCACCCATTCCTTCAGGTGTGCAGTCAACCATTACATCCACTGACTGCAAAAGATCATCAACTGTACCGCTCGCCTTAATTCCCGCATCTTCAAAATTCTTGAGGTTCTCCTTGTTATTTGCAAATACATTGAAAGTGCTGGAAGCCTCTCTGGCAAGGTAATCCGGCTTTGTCTTGACGATTCCAACAATTGTCATGTCATTCTGAAGCCTCACCGCGTCTGCCACTCGCCTTCCTATGGTGCCATAGCCGTTGATTCCAACTTTGATCATCGGGAACTGATTTTTCGCCTTTTTATAAAGTTATGCAAAGAGCCGGATGGCAATGATTTTGGGGAGTTTTTCAGCGTAATCATATTTCCCCGGATTGTGCTGGTCGCCTCAGGCTTCAAAATGTTCCTTCCCATATATCATTGAGGGAAGCTTCTGGAATATATCTGAAAGGATTTTTTGGTTATCTCCGTATTCGCCCTTGATCATCAGCGCTCTCCTCGGAACGGAATCTGGTGCAATTACCTTTCCTGGTTTCTGGGGATCGTCGACATAATCAGTTTCAAGGAGAAACAGGTTCCCCGTTTCAATCGAACCCCTTAAATTTGGCCTGGTTGCAAGTATTGATTGTGTGATTCCCATTGGTTTCGAGACATTCTGAATAGATGCGTGGTGTTTTATGACCATTGAGGGTTTCATGCCGGAATTTATCGCCATCGATCTTATTTCATTCATCGTTCTATCATCTAAATCCTCGGTATGCAGGATCGCAGGAATTTCCCTGTCTGCTGCAAACTCAAGGCCGTGCTCAAGAATCAGGTTTGAGTCTTTCATTACTTGGTCGGGTACTTCAAAATGGGGCCTTCCTATCTCCCCTATAGCGGAAATAAGATTTTCATCACAATATCTCCCCAGCATATCGATTCCGCGGATTATTTCTTTTATGGGATCAAGATTATTGTCCCTGAAATAAAAATAGTCCAGGGGATATGGTCCCAGGGTCAAAAGGACATCAACATCGGTATTGGATCTGACTGCATCCGCAATCCTGAGGGTTCTTTCATAAATCTTTTCGTAATAGTTATCAGGCGGCAAGGAATGGTCAGGAAGATTCACCAGATTTATTATATCTCCACCTGCCTTCCTGAATATTTTCACGGCATCAATGAACATGCCATCCTCCCTGAGGTGGAAGTGATTGTCCATTATGCGAAAACCCCCAATTGCCATAGGATTACATCACCATTTAATATATAACAGGGCTTTCCAGTCCTAGAATTGCCATAGATATGTCTGGTTCATTGTTAGTTGCCATAACTTTGAGAGGTTCACCCAGTTTTCTATGATGAATTTGTTCTCTTTAACCAGTTCGATCCTGTCATTATACTTGAGTGCTGGGCCGGAAAGAATATTCTTTACGGTTTCCCTGATGACCCAGACTCCCATTGGCGAATGGTATTCCCCTCCTATTCTCCTCAGTACGATGATCGAGGCCTGCCTCCTGATTCTGGCAAGATACTGGCTCACAGAGAGCCGGGCAGCATAATATGCCCCTGTTATTTCATCAGCATAATCCTTCCTCCCACTTATCCACTCCCAGTCATGCGATACATCTCCTTCTCCCCAGACAGAACCGCTTCCCCATTTCTCAAACATTTCGAAAGAGTAAGGCCCTGGAAGAAGAATAACCTGGAACCTGTTCCCCAGATATTCGCCGGTAAAGAGCATCAACTCGTTAATCTGTTCATATCTTGTTATCTCTTCTTTCAAGTGTGCATTTATTGTTTCGTCCACGGCAGTTATCGACCATTTAGTGGGAACAAGTTTTCTCCTCTTCTTTTCTCCCAGTATTCCTGCTGAGAGAATGCCCTGAAGATAGGCAACTTCATAGCCGGACTCATACAGTTTAATGAGTGCTGGCTGGCTCTTGAGATGAAAATCTTCCCTCATCTGGTCAACCTTTCGTGGAATCTTTGGGTTCTCAATGATCTTCAATGTCGAAACAATTGCCATTGGTCCAACCGGTGTGTCAAAAGCTTCTTTTCCGGAATCCCTCCTGATGAACTTTTCATTCTTGAAGTTCATTTCAACATTATTTGTAGACATAGCAGCATCCTGAAGTTCAAGAATAAAGGGTGAATCGATATTTGTGACCCTGACAGTCTTTGATGTCCTGTATCTGTTCGCATTCAGTTTCAGCAATTCGTCCATGGGTTTCCCGAACAATTCCCTGGAAAAGAATGGTTTGGAAGTATCAGCAACTGCCATCGGTCCCGCATAGACGCCAGGATAGTTGTATTCCCCAATGAATACTCCCGGAGGAGTTTGGGTATCCACGTCTCCAGTTCCTAGCTGAAAGTTCCCGATATAATCCCCTATGCTCTTAAGGATTGGACAGTAACCTAAGCCGCAAAGATTCTTCTTTGCCTTGCATTTGCTGCAATATGGAAACAACATGATGTCATGTGTAGGTAAGCTATTAACATTATGCGAATTTCAGTGAATTATAATGAGTTCTTGTGATGCTCGTAATTGTTAATGAATGCACTGGATTCCTTAGATATTAGAATCATTTGGGAAGTGACACATTGAAATTTAGCATAACGAGTCCTGAAAAAGAGTTGATGATTATGTTTTGGCACACAAGTTTATGAAAGGGAGTTATATGTGAATCATACACATCTCAATACATGTAATAAGATAATTAGGCAATGCCATTATGTATCACGTTAAATTTATATACGGGGGGGGGGGGATACAGACTCCTATGATTCCGAAAAAGAAAATAATAGGAATTCTTTTGGTTTGCGCAATGCTCGGTGTTGTTATACCTGCTCTTTCAGGTAATTCCAGCGCACAGAATGCAATACCACAGGTTAGTGGAGTAATTCAGGGGTGGAATGGATATGATGGAAATAACGTGATATATATAACGAACACATCTCATGGTGGTTCAAATTATAAATATGGTCTTTCCAGTATATACAGTTGCGTTTCCCCACAATCATATAAATATACGTCGAATTCTAGGAATGTAGTAAGCAGCTATATGCAGACAGCTCTTTCACCGACCGATCAATCAGTAGGTTATTTTAGCTCTTTCCAAGCGTTTGGATCACATGGGGTAAATGTTCAACTAAACATGATAAATATAGGTTCTGATAAGTATTACTATTGTAAGGATCCAGCAGCGTATAAACTGGTCACAGGTATGCAAGATTATGTAACTCTCTCCGGGATAAAATATTACACTGGTTCTCACATATCCGCCTTTTATCAGGGTAATTTCAATAATGGAGTAAATCTCTCAATGTATGAAAACACTTCTATTTCACCGTGTACTAGCGCTGCTCTTCAGGCTGCTTCCTACGGACAGTCTTTTGTTC
>JAJZXT010000201.1 GCA_021806355.1 Thermoplasmata archaeon | reverse complement strand
GTCTCCGTGAAACATACAATTCCATAAAATCCATTGAGAAACTGACCCAGATTGATCCCATGATGGGTTTGGAATCATTTATGCTAATTGTGAAAGAACTTTTTGTAAATGATAAGGACATAGGCAGAATAATTTCAAATATAACAGTGTGGTAGTGGACAAATGCAAATTGAAGTGGTCAATAGGAAGTTAATTTGTGATGGAAATGAATACGAAGGGGATGATGTAGAGGTCTACATTTATTTCGAAAATAAAAGAAAAGGTTATTTCTATATTTTTATCTCGATACTAATTTATTTTACTATATTTGCTCTTATATTTATCTATTCTTCACCAATTAGCCCATATTTAGTTAATATGTATTTTTACGACTTACTAATGTTTGTTTTAATCAGTAGTCCCAATTTATTGTTCAGACAATTATTTTTAAGATATATTTTTCAACACGCCATTATAAAAATTGGTAAGAAGAAAAAAATCCTGTTAAAGTATGAAAATAGGAACAAAACAATTGTTGATAAAGTGTGCTCTATCGCTGCCAAGGTAAGATATAATGTAAAAACCCAGAACTCAATAATCTGAACTCTTTCGCTTTAACACATATTTTTCAATTCGCCGAACTCGTGATATAGAGCATTAAATCGCATATTGCTATTTTCCATTCAATCTGGCTGTATCCTGCCAACCCTTCATTCCAGCCATTTACACTTGAGTTTCGATGAGAGTTGTGAAGGAAACCTTTAGTAATGTAGTAAAATGAAGTGTTTTCTATAACAGCTCACATTAATTTGTAAGTGTGCCTATAATTTTTCCCGGATATGGTCATCTCCTCATTCATTTTCTTTTCTAATAGCCTTTATACGAACAGTGAGAGAACGCACGCAAATACACAGGCCCCCATCTATCATCCTTCCTGTGATATACCGGTCTTATTTCAAGGAATGACTTCATTGTCCTGAAGGATATCTCAATCTTCCACAGATCCTTGTAATCCTTCACAATATCACTTATGGATAGATCTGTATTGCTCACGATCATGAATCTTCCTGCAAGCTTCTTCACGATCTGAATCCTTTTGTCTTTCAGATCTGTTTCACTGCTCTTTGTGTATGATTTCAATTTTTCAGGTGCTTCCATGAGTTTGGGCCCCTTCTTCCCGAAGGAGATTATGGATCTGACCGTTGATACCTCCCCCTCAATATCAGCAATGTCCTCCTTCTCCCTTTACGGACTGTACACCACAAGGCCCATCCTGTTCCTGAGACGTTTCATCTCTCCTCTCGAAAGATCTTTCTTGTTCCATTTTATATTTGCCTCTTTTGCATAGAATTCCAGATCTTTCATGTGATCCCGACCCGTGAATTTCATATCCATGAGTATGTTTCTGTATAGCTGGTCCCAGCTGTATACAGCTGTTATGTTTTCATTCCTGTTCAGGTACGTCAGTGAAGGCTTCCTTCTGAATGCACGATAACTGATGAATATGACCCTGCCCACATGATGAAATGGATAAGAATAAAACCGACGATCTGGATCACTTTTATATTGTCACAACCACTTCCAGACTGGCTTGATCACAATTCTTTTGTCTTCAATATCAATCTCATCTTCTTGGTTATACGTTAATATGAATCCTTCCATTAATCCAAATTTCCTCATGGCTTCCAACAATCCTTCAATTTCCCTCTTTTTGTTATCCTCATTCAACTCGTAAGCAACCTGTATAGCAATTATAATTCTACTGTCTTCTTTTATAAGGAAATCACATTCTCCATTCTCCCTGAAATAATAGATATTTTTGTGGTATCTACGGAGTGTTAAGAAGACAAAATTTTCCAGCATCCTTCCCTTATTGGAAGAAAATGAGACGGAGTTGGCATTTGAGAGACCATTGTCTATTGAATATACCTTCTTCTCATTGATCATCTGTTTCTTTAAGGAGTAATCGAATTTTGGTATTGTGAAGAGAAGATAGCTATCCTCCAGATATGAAACAAAGGATATCGGGGTATTAACAGAACCGAACTGGAACATCTTTTTAAGGGAATTATATGAAAACTCATTTCCAACATTGGACAGTAAGTAAATTGCCAATTCATGAAGGGCTTTCGTTTGTCGTATTTTATATCTGGAAATTATGTCCCTTTGAAGAATATCTGTAAACAATTCCCTCAATATCTCCGGCCTTCCATATTTTATGAAGTCAGGAAAACCTCCTTGATTGAAGTACCACTCAAAAGATTCAGGAGATGCAATTTCTTTCCTGAAAAGTAATGCTTCACCAAAGGAGAAAGGAAACAGTTCAACATTTATATGTCGTCCTGTCAATCTTGTGCCAAGTTCCCTGCTTAGCAATGAAGCATTTGATCCGGTGATGAATAGATGTTTATGTCTATCCAATCTGGATCGTACAAAGATTTCCCAGCCCTTCACATTCTGTATTTCGTCCAGAAGATAGAATTCAGAAGGGCCATACTCTGTGTGAAACACTTCATCAAGTTTTTCAAAATCACCCGATTCAAAATCAATAAGCCGGGTATCCTCAAAATTAAAAAAATAATAATTTGGTAGTTTCTTTAGAATCTGATGCAACAGTGTACTCTTGCCTGATCTTCTTATACCAGATATTATCACAGCATGAGGTAATTCCAGTGGTATACTGCCAAGACCTTCACGCTCCATGCCATGTTTAAAGAATTCAAGCTCAGTTTTTTGGTCTATAACTATCTGCCTTAGGGTTTCTTTCAATATCATACAATATCATTACTATACAATGCATAAATCTTTTCATTAGTAATGAATACTAATGTTCATTGGTAAAAGAAGATTTGAATTCACGCACAGAAAGAGGATAATTTTCCCAGCTATACATGGCGCAATAACTATGCAGTATGCCTTCAAGTATTCAAAATGATTATACAATTATGAAAAGGCTTGAAATAACCAACGCAAAGGAACGGTCTGTGGCAATACGGAATGAAATATCACGTTCGGAGGAATCAAAGCACGACAACCGTCTACATGACCTTCTGCTCGTTAGTGAGGGAATGAGCTGCCATGATTTGGGAATCATATTTGGAGAAGATCCCAGAACTGTGGAGAGATGGGTTAAGAGGTTCAACGAGAAAGGCTTTAACGCTCTCAAAGAAGGAAAACGATCTGGGAGACCACCAAAGCTTACAACTCAGCAGATGGCTGAGATTAACAGCGATATGAGTATAATCTATGGAATGGAAAGCTTCTCATGCACCACATATCGGAGAAGTACCATGCCGAAATTGGATTGAGTACCTGCCAGATGATCTTTCACAGACTGGAGTTCAGAATGAGAAAACCCAGACCTGTGATCGCGAGAGGTGATCCAGAAAAGCAGGACACTTTTAAAAAATTCTCTGAAGACCTGAAGAGAGGCGATACGGATATATGGACACTGGATGAATGCCATTTCTACCAGCATGGAACCACCCTTGCCTTGTGGATACCACCCGAAGATAAAGATCCATCAGTACTGCAGTATCCCACAAGGAAAGGTATGAGCGTATTCGGCGCTGTGAACATCAGGACAGGAGAATTTGCAGGCATGATGTGTCCAACGCTATAACCTTCCTGAGATTTCTTACCGTTCTGATGAAACAGGGGAAAAGGAAAGAAGATGCAGATTATTCTGGACAACGCCAGATACCATCACGCAAAGCTGCTCCTGTCATGGCTGGAGGAACATAAAGAGCTGTTGTTTCTTGATCATCTCCCACCATACTACCCAAACTGAATCCCATAGAGCGGGTGTGGAAACTCCTGAAAAAATTGAAATTGCATAACGAGTACTTCCCCGATCTTAAAGGAATGATAAAAGTGGTTGCCAGACAGTTCCTGTTATGGATTGAAGAAAATGAAATCCTAAAAACACTATGTCACATGGAATGAGGAACATATGCGACAATACTTATTGCGTTATGTATATTACGGTAAGCACAATATTAGGAGCATTTTGCCAACTGTATTGATGAGATGATTCGGCACAACAGAAAAGGTAACTGTGTCAACCAGCATTCAATATGCTTGTTGATTAATCAAAAATAGTTTTCATTATTTTTCTTTCAGCATTTCTCAGGTGAAAGAGTAATGTGGGCTTGGAAAGCTTATAGTCAGCCTTCATTCTGCTCAGATCGTATGTTCTTGGCCATTCAAAGAAACCCATGGAATATGCAGATTTTATGAGTTTTCTCTCCATGTCAGTAAGATTCACTGATCCAAGGATACCCCATCTTCTCTGCACTTCTGAAAAAAGTTCAACCCCGCTTGCCCTGTCAAAATTGAAATATTCAAGTGAATTCTTCTCCTGAAGTACTTCCTGCAATTTGGAAACAGAAGATGAGTTGAATGCCATGAAAGTAAGAGTCTCAACTCCTTCCGTTGCAGTGATAGGAAGGAGTGGAATACACCCACAGTCGATGATTGCTTTCATGATGCCATGGCCCTTCTTTATGCCCTGTATGAGTGTAATTCCATCCTTAGAGAAAAGGTTGTATGATACATAATCATGGGAAAGGGCATTTTCAAGCTCTGAGGATTTTGGCTTCTTTGTTATGGAACAGACATAGTTCATGTCTCTGTCAATTGGAAAGACATAAGTGGAAATTATCTTTTCATTGAGTACACCTGCAGCTTCAGCCAGACTGCATTTACTTGCAATGCTGAAATTGCCTGACAACATATCACTTAATCAGTTTGAGGATATTTAATAACTTTTCCAAAGAATATCCTATTTGTTTCCTTTCATGATTTCTTGTATTTCTTCGGGGTTGAATCCAAGTTCTGTGAGTATTTCCATATTATGCTGGCCCAGGGAGGGAGGGTCCCTCATTTCCATACCCCCGCCCGGGGATTGTGGTATAATGAGTTCTCTCTCCATGTAATTAACCCTGGCCATCTTTGGCTTTGCATGTGGATCATCCAGGAGTTCCCAGGGTTTTTTTAATGTAGAATAAGGCATATTGATGGATTTCAGGAGGTTCAGCAATTCTTCTTCAGTCAGGGCCATGGTTTTGTTGGTGATTAATTCATTGAGTTTTTTTCTTTCTCTGAACCTGTCCTCATTTTTTTTCAGGTTTTTTTCAGAACAGACCTCAAGATTCATTGCCCGACAGAATACCTCCCATTGCGTATCCGTTGTTACACCGATGAAAACCTTTTTACCATCCTTTGTGGGGAAGAAATCATATATCGCCCATGCAAATCCCTCCTCGTTCAATGGTTTAAGTTCTTTTCCATTCAACTGGTATGTGACTATATGCTGGCCCATGAAAAATTCAGCCGTTTCAAAAAGCCCTATGTCTATATATTTCCCTTTTCCTGAAATTGATCTTTCGATGAGCGCTTCCTGGGTCTTTATGACACCGAACATGGCTGCACCCATGTCTATGAGTGAACCGCCCACTCTCATGGGCCTGTCCATGGTGCCTGTCATATATGCGACACCACTGTGGATCTCTATTGGAAAATCAAGGGATTTCCTTGTTTCATTGGGGCCCTCTCCGTAACCCTTTATGGAAAGATAAACCAGACCTGGATTGATTCTGGACAGTTCCTCATAACCCAGTCCAAGTTTCTTCATTGCACCCCAGCCTAAATTATCAATCAGTATATCGGAGGTTGAGATCAATTTCCTGAACACTTCCCTGTGCTTATCATCCTTGAAATCGAGTGTTATGCTCCTCTTATTGCGGTTAAAGAAAGGGAATGCGCCAGAACTAGTATCAGAAAGCCTTCTTGATATATCTCCCTCCCCGGGCCTTTCCACCTTGATTACGTCATATCCCATGTCTGCAAATATGAGTCCTGCTGTAGGCCCTGCCACAATATGCCCGATTTCCACGACTCTATGCAGAGAATTCACCTGCCATTTTGATAATGTCTCCTGTTGTGATGCATTTTCCACTGATTGCTGCTCTGTCCTTCACTTCTTTTAGAAGTGATGTTGTGGAACTCTCATCGAGGTTAATTCCATTTGATTTTAGCAGTGTGTTGATCATGGATTTTCCTGCATACACATTAAAGCTCATTTCCTTTCCAGTGAATACATCGGAATAAGCAACATGGGTTCCTGCAGTGTTTGTATAAATATTCCTTCCGTTCACCGGGAAATTGTCTATGAAAAATTCCGGGCCAACTTTTTTGAGTATGATCTCAAGGACAGATTCATAGGCCTTCCTCATGGAATTTGAATCCAATCCAGTGTCAATTCCATCCATTTCAAGTGCCCTGTTGATGGAGGCCACATCTGTTATTCCATTTCTCTCTCCAATTCCGAATATGGTGGTATCGATTCGATCAGCCCCATTCTCGAGAGCTGCTATGGCATTGGCAACTGAGAGGCCCCTGTCATTGTGGCAGTGGACATCTATTTCACATTTTATTGCACTCCTTGCCATGGAAAACAGCCTGCCTATTTGTTTTGGAGTACCAGATCCTGTGGTGTCAGGGAGCTGGATGATATCAGCACCTGCATCTTCGACAATTCTTGCTATTTTTATGATTTCATCAGGCAAATTCTTCATGACATCCACAATTGAAACCTCAACTATCTTTCCCTTTGTGGAAGCATATTTTATCGACTCAACTATCTTCTCAAGGTTCTCGAGCCTGAAGGGAAGATGAATGGATATGTTTGCTCCAGTGGCATCTATAATATCAATATCACTCTTCAGTGTCCTGCCCAGTGCAAAAACATCCCTGAATATTTTATCGGAAACAATTTTCTCTGTAATCTTTACCTCAGAGGTGTGTGCAGAGGGGTATGATACCAAGGCACATTTTATTCCGTATGATGCCACAATCTTTGCCAGTGAAAGTTTCTCTTCAAACGTGAATGAGATTCCAGGGGCCTGAAGCCCCTCCCTCAGTGTATCATCAGTTATCATGACCTATCAATTGCTTTGAATATTATAATTGTTAATCTAACAGATTAGAAAATTATGTATAAAAATAAAAAATGGTATATGTTTTTCAGTTTGCTATTTCTTCAACCTGCCTGCCTGTGGATGTTTTCCCTATGAGTATAAGCATAGCTGCACAGATCAGTATCATAATCCAGGCAAAGCTGAATATTCCAAAGGCATTCTTTGCCCCTATGAATATTGCTATGAACAGTATTATCAGGGTTGTGGATACCCTTGATATGGAATACACAAATCCTGCAGCTGATGTCCTGAGTCTCGTTGGAAATATTTCAGCATTGTACTGGTGATAGAAGTTGGAGAAGTTCCAGAGCATGAATGATGTAAGGAATCCAAATATGATTGATTCATCGAGACCCGAAGCAATTGAAAACATGCTTCCGAAGGCTCCTCCAAGTATCATGAATAGTATTATTCCTGTCCTTCTCTCGATCTTATCCATTATGAATATGTTGAATACACTTCCCACAAGGAATCCTGAAAATATCACAGCTGCGATTCCCAGAGGATCGTCTGAAGGATAAGAAACGGTCAGAAGACCTGGTGCAAATATAACGAAACCATAGAAGACTCCTGACTGGAAGAACATGAAAACTGCCATCAGAATAGTAGTTTTCCTGACATCAGGTGCAAACATCTCAACCCACCTTGGATTCTTCACTGCCGGAGGGATCACATCAGGTATCGGCGGAAGTTCTTTGCCTGTTTCTCTTACTACTTCGCTTTCAATTTTATCCATGAGCTTCTTTGCATCGTCCAGATGGCCATGAGTTTCAAGCCATCTTGGAGATTCCATCAGCCTGAATCGAATGAGCCATACTGCAATACCTACAGCGCCCATGAACCATAGAGGTATTCTGAATGAGTAGTATCCGGTATTGGCTGAAATGGAAGCAATGTATACTATGAGGGGTGCAGAAGTAACTGCAACGGTATATATGAAAGCGAGCCAGGCTCCTCTCTTCTTCTTGACAAATATTTCTGTTCCGTAACTGTCAACAAGCGGGAATTCTCCC
>JAJZXT010000136.1 GCA_021806355.1 Thermoplasmata archaeon | reverse complement strand
GAAGAGAAAATAGATTCTTTTGTCTCATTTGCCAAGTCAAATCCATCGTTCAAGAGACTCACGATTGCAACTGGAGAGCGAAGATTCTATCTCGAGATTGTTGGGAAAGATTGCAACGATGTGAGAGAATATGCAAGAAAAATCCTCCCAAAATACGGCGTGTATGACGTAGTCTTCGAAGTAATTTTTGATAACCCAATTTGATCAGCAAAATTTGTACATTTCCTCGAAGCAGTCGACAGATTTTGCGTGACAAACCTATGTGTCAATTAGGTGTCTCATGTGCGTATGAGGTGCACGAAAGTATTTTGTAGGAACAAGTTACGGACCGGAATATTTTTGATCTTCAGACAGGAGACGTGATAATGTACAGGATGGTCCAATCGAAACCCAAGAAGCTATTCAGGGTCTCTCTATACCAAATTAAGAGATATATCATCTTTAATATAATTACCTGGCCGGTAAGCACATCCATATGGTTGCCATATAATTATTATGTTCTCAAATTCACCGAAATGCAGGTAAAGGTGTGGTTCATAACAGGGGCAATTATGGGTGCCATTGTAAGCGTGATCATGACCTATGTTTCAGGTTTTGCGGTGCATTATGCTGACAAGCATCTAAAAAATCCGGAACTACTTAACGCCCTGAAACGCGAAGGAGGGTCCGATCGGCGTTCAATTGGCCACTTTTCTATAAGTGAAAAGGAAGAACATAATAAGTAGACTAACGCCATCCGGCACATCGTGTATCATTGATTGAATTTATAGGGTTGTGAGAAAGAATCAGCAATGTTCCTAGAATTGCTATAACCAGTAAGGTTGGATCAAGTAACAAATATTACCCAACCTTGCAAGGATAAGAACAAGGCGATAATGCTGCGTTTTGAACACCATGAATTAACGTACGGGTTATAAGTTAGGGTTTTCATTTTTGTGCCCGTCTTGAAAATTACTATTACGAACCTTTCAACGGAATCCAGCCACTTTATGGTAGAAGATCTGTCATTGTTATTATTCAATGTTTGTGCATTTTTTCACTATACTTACAGATTTTGCGTAAAACCAGTAAATAATAATTGTA
Source organism: Thermoplasmata archaeon (assembly GCA_021806355.1). Classification (GTDB taxonomy): domain Archaea; phylum Thermoplasmatota; class Thermoplasmata; order Thermoplasmatales; family Thermoplasmataceae. The sequence goes on along the minus strand of JAJZXT010000136.1, from coordinate 6,900 downwards.
GATCGACAATGCATGAATTCCGGGGAATTTTTAGGACGGAAAAAGCTCCCATTAGCTCTTTTGGAAATGTGGTCTTTAAATGCCTTTCCGCAAAAGGCTAAAGGTAATACGATCCATGATACGGGAACTGATGGTTCGATGGGAATACTATTGCGCTGGCAGCTTCCTGGGAAGGAGAACATGGCAGTCATTTCAAATGACGATTCTGCTCCAGAGGTGAGCCCATGACAGAATTCCATAACGACAAATCAGAAATGATGTATGGTGGCGACATGAATGGGGCTACCGATCTTGTAGTAAACTTCAGGAAAATAGTGGATGGACGGTTTGCAAAATTTGTGCTCAAGCAAATGACTAAACCTGCCAAATTTGAACATGCGCTGGCAGTATTATCTGGGCTTGAGGAACCTAGATCCGTGAAAGAAAAGATGAATGTGAGTGTGATAGAGACCGCATTAAAGCGCGCGATGAAATCATTCAACATAAGTGATATGAAAGACATCAGAAAAGCCCTTGAAGAACCATTCATGCGAAAAGGTGTTGCCAACACGCTCAGATCCGTGGCTAAATACGGAATAACGAAACCTCAGGTTTTTGAAGCTCCACTAATGATTGTGTGGAACACAACAAAACAGTGCAATCTGAAATGCAAGCATTGCTACGCCAGCGCTGGTCCACAAAAAAAACCTGATGAGATGACTCTGCCACAGAAACTGAGAGTTGTGGATAAGTTAAATACTGCCGGAGTTACAATGATCGCTTTCTCAGGCGGAGAACCTCTAATCAGCCCCGATTTCTGGCCTCTTGCGGAATATGCGTCAAAGAAAGGGATGTATACAACAATTGCAACCAATGGAACACTTCTCACACAGAGAAACGTGAAGAAACTGCAAGAGGTTGGCATAAAATACGTAGAGGTGAGCCTCGATGCCTCAGTTCCTGATATTCACGACGAGTTCCGCGGAATGAAAGGTGCGTGGCAAAGGACAGTGCAGGGTATAAAAAATGTGGTTGAGAATGGATCGTTTGATACGGCCATTGCCACGACCGCCACGAAATACAACCTGAATGATATTCCCAGAATGGTAGAACTTGCGAGGGATCTGAAAGTCAGGAAATTCATAGTATTCAACTTTGTCCCCACCGGTCGCGGCAAGGAAATAATAGATAATGACCTTACCCCTCAGGACAGAGAAAAGCTCCTGAACTATCTTTATGACGAATGGCAGCGCAAGGATGTTGATATTTTTTCCACTTCTCCCACTTATTCAAAAGTTGGAATAGAAAGAGTGACTTCTGGAACGGGGCAAACTTATTCGCCTACGCATTTCGCTTCCACCGACTACGGATCAACAGGCATTGCAATAGCCGATTTTATAGGGGGATGTGGTGCAGGGAGGATTTATGCTGCCTTAGATGATAATGGTGATCTGTACCCGTGCGTGTTTCTGCCGCTGAAGGCAGGGAATATCCTGGAAAATGATTTTCAGGACGTATGGGAGAATTCACCAATGCTCAAGGACCTGAGAAACAGGGAGATACTCGGAGGGGCGTGCTCAACCTGCAATTTCAAGTATTCTTGCGGAGGATGTCGGGCTCGCGCCTACGGATACTATGGAGATTATAATGCACCAGATCCGGGGTGCACCTTGAACTCATCTTACTACAATGAGATACTAGCGTCAGTAAACCTGCAGGAATAGATGGAGGCTGCGTACAGTTGAAGATCCTGCTTGTATCTCCCCCCACCATATCTGCAATCCAGGCCGTGATTGGCACAACCGGTCCTCCTTTGGGTCTTGCTTACCTTGCATCAATAGCTAGGGAAAAGGGCAATGAAGTCAGGATTGTGGATGCACTTGCTGAGGGTATTAACCTGAAATCTGTTGAAAAAATTATCAGCAGTTATTCCCCAGACATCGTTGGGTTAACCTCTACAACCTCGATGGTGCCGGACGCCTACGAGGTTGCGCGGACAGTGAAGGAAATTTCTGGTAATATAAAAGTAATCATGGGGGGCCCACATGCTACCTTTACACCTGAAATTACGCTGTCAGAATCTCCGGATATAGATTACGTGGTAAGAGGGGAGGGTGAAAGTATCTTCTCAAACCTGCTGGATTTCTTTTCCGGAAGGAAAGATCTCAAGGATGTACGGGGAATCAGTTTTAGAAATGGGAGCGGCGTCTTCAATTCTCCTCCAGAGTCGCTTATCAGAAACGTTGATACCATACCAGAACCCGCTCTAGATTTGCTTCCCATGAAGAAATACAAGGTTGGCAAAAGTGAGTTTGGCACAATAGTAACCTCCAGGGGGTGCCCTTATAACTGCATGTTCTGCTCATCATCGCTGCAATTCGGAAAGGTCTGGAGAGGGCATTCTGCTGAAAGGGTATTGAGGGAACTGGAAACACTGAGATATAAATACGGGAAGAAAGAGATAGAATTTCTCGACGATACTTTCACGCTGAACATGAGAAGAGCCACCGCCCTCACTGATATGATACGGAAGGAAGGTCTAGATATCAGCTGGTCTGCTTCTGCAAGAGTAAACCTTTTCAATAGGGAAATAGCTGACTCAATGAAGAAAGCTGGAACCCATACAGTATATTTTGGCATTGAGTCAGGAGTTCAGAAGACCCTTGACTTCATTGGAAAGGGTATAAACCTTCAGATGGCTGCTACTTCAATCAGAAATGCCAGGGAAGCAGGTCTCAGATCGTTGGGGTCATTCATAATAGGCTTCCCGGAGGATACCGAGGACGATGTCAAAAAGACAATTGCATTCTCAAAGAAACTCGGCGTCAGCTTCGCACAATTCACGGTGGCAACGCCATACCCGGGGACGAGGCTCTGGGATTATGCAAGGGAGCACAATCTACTAACTACTGGAGACTGGCGAAAATTCACGACACTAACTCCAGTAATGAAGTTAAGAAATTTCACGAACCAGGGCATACTAAGGTGGCTGCAGAAAGCATATATCGGATTCTATATGAGACCACTTTTTCTGATGAAGGACATCTTCGTGAACAAGGCATTTGTGTTCAAGAGAATAATACCATATTCCCGAGCTTTCCTGCACTCGGGGATCACGGAAAATGACCAGCTGAGAAGTGTGGATGGAACCAGATATCTTTATTAAATACTCTAAAATTCTCGGGTACAACATCTTTTCACTTTTTTCTACAACTTTAGTGTCTAACTGCATATGGTTATCCCTCCCCAAGACGTTATATTCGCATAATTACGGCCGTGAACAAAATAAAAGTGTCCCTCTCAAAACTCACAATTATTGCTCGATAACTGCCCGGATCTAGGCAAATTTTCAGCATTTTTATTATGTACCTAAAGACTATGAAGACATTATGACCGATGGAATGAAAGAAATCCATGATTATGCGAAGGCAACATTAGGAAAGGTTCCCGAGGTTGTGGACCTTCTTGGAAGAATAAATGAGAATCTAGCGAAAGAACAGTTCAGGGAGAATAAAGCGCTGTATCTTGGCAGGAAGAACGTTGAGAGGAAATTACTGCCCCTGATAGCCTTGGCAGTGTCGGCGGCAAATGGACAGAAGGACTCTGTTAATCTTCACTTCAGTCTTGCAAAAAAATTCGGTGCAGAACCACTTGAGATCCTGGATGCCCTTAAAGTGGCAAAAATGGTTCTAATGTCATCAACAGTGTCTTCATTGAAGGCGTCTCTTCCCATAATAGAGGAAAGTGCACGGGGAAACAGGAAGAGCGAGGAAGTGGAGAGAATCATCTCCAGAATAAAGGAAAGAACTAACGTAGAGGGACTCCCTGAAAATATAATTGCGCTCTCAAATTTATCCTTTGATCTCTTCAGTGAACATCTTAAAGAGAAATCCGAGCTCATGACTCCTTTCCTCCTTGACGTGAAGTTTGTATATCTTGTTGCTTACGCCGTTAGCGTCTCCATTAATTCCTTAGAATGTACACTTACCTACCTTAAGCAATTTTTCAAGGCTGGAGGGACAGTAGCTGAGATCGAAGATGCACTTGCCATATCGCGGTTCATAACAGGAAACAAAGTTTTCATAACCTCTGCTGAAACCCTTAAAAGATTGGCGGTTAAAAATGTTGAGTAAATCTGGAAGAGGCACTAACAATTAACTTGGATACTGGCCTCTATGAAAAAGAATTTGTTTAACATATTTGGATCCGAGTGGTTTGGGATTTCAATTTCGACTCTTGCACTCGCTCAGGTATACTTGCTAATTTTCGGCCTGGAACGTGACATATTATTCAAATATATAGGAGAAACACTAACTTTTGCTGGTCTTTCAATATTTGGATTAATATTTGTCTTATGGGTCGTTAGTGGCGTTTCCTCTCACGGGAGAAATCACGCTCACTGGGAGAACCTAACGAGGCTCAGTTTTGTTGCGCTAATCCCTATTGTGGGCTTCGTGGGAAATTCACAGCTTCTATCAATTTACGGCATCAGCGCTGTTTCCGCTAGCATTTCCCTGTTTGATTTCTACGTCTTCTACGGCCTTTCCCTGATCTTAGGGGTATTGCTAGGATACAGGCTTTACACGAAGGAGATTACTCCAAGGGAGATCAATTACGCAATAGTGGTACCCCCTCTGGCAATAGGTACTAGTGTATTCCTCGCGCCTTTTGTTATGAATTATTATGGTGGAATTGTGGGTCAGACCATATCATTCCTGGTAATTATGGGACTTGGGATTTTTTTCTTCCTGTACATTTTCATTGGATCTTTGGCTCTATCCGGACATGTTTCAACAAAAATGCACGAATCTCTTCCCACCACAATGCTTCCTGTGGGAATTGCCAGTCTTCTTGTCATCAACCTATTCACAATTTCTGGATTTAGCTCCTTCGGCGGCATCGGGTTGGACATCCATCAGGTCAGCATCATTTCTATAATGCTATGGGGCTTTGAAGTGTGGAACTTTCTGGTGGTTCTCATAATAATGATTGTAAGGCCATCAAGAGGCAACCTTGCGGTGTGGGCGTACGGTTTTCCACTGGGGTTATTTGCCACTTCAACCCTCAGGATAATGGCAGTTGTTAATTTCTCCTGGATGTTCTGGGTATTCCTGTTCATCGCTGCAATGCTCAATATCCTATGGGTATATGGGTGGTTCAACACTATTATATTCCTTAGAGAGAAGGTGAAAAATACAGGGTCGCACGGCGTAAGTTAATTGTGCTAGATTTTCTGGACCTTTAAAAAACAGGTTTATCGGACTTTTGTGTGGGTTCTCCAAAGGAAGTGCGTTGCATAATTCCCCTGTATAATGAAATACAGGGGAACGGTTGGCTGCTATGACACCACAACCAATCACAGCAATAGGAAATAGAGGCGCAAGAAGATATTGGATTGGTTCAGGCAGGAGGCATATGGGGAAGCTGGAAAGGCTTAAGGGAGCTCAAACAGGCCGGGGTAATCGATAGTATACCTAGGATATTCGCCGTACAGCCGGAAGCAGTCAGGCATGCTGCAGTGGCTTATGAGAATGGAAGGAAAACTGCTGAACCCTTTGGCAATGGAAATGACACTCTGGTTCAAAGCCTGGCAGACTCAGTGCCCCTCTTTGGAGACGAGCGGCCACTTTCGGCAGTGTACGATACAGGAGGGATAGCAATCTCCGCTGCAGACAGGTCAACTGCGGAAGCAATGAGGTCTCTGGGAAGGGAAAGGGCTTTTTGTCGAACCTGCCTCTGCCTGCGCCTATGCCGGCCTTGTCCAGGAGATCGAAAGGGGGACTCTCAGAAGAGGTGAGATCACCGTTCTGTCCCTTACGGGGAGTGGGTTGAAGCAACCGGATTTCCTGGGAAAAAGATCAATCAAATTTACTCGAACTAATCCAAAGAGTTCCTCAAATTAGAGTTGCTTGCATAATAAATTCATCAAAAAAAGATTTCTGGCAGGTCCTTCAAATAATACTTCCTATATCTATTTCCAAATTAGGGCTTAAGCAACGAACCTAATTTTGGAAAAAGCCTTTCCTGGTTTGTTGTTAGCATTTCTCATTCTCATATTTCCGTACTCCATACCTTAATATGTAGGCAGTTCCAGATAATGGTAATGAGTCAAATCAAATAGCAAGCCACTGTATGACCCTGACTTACCATCTTCATTTCTGGCTTTGAATTCCTGCATTTATCCATTGCAAATGGACATTTTGAAACAAAGCTGCATTCATCCTTCCCTGAGTTAACAACATCCATTGAATATTCTATGGAAGAGATATCCTTGTCCATGGACTTTTTCTTCTTGGAATCAGGTATGGAACTAATTAACAGCTGTGTGTAGGGATGTTTGGGGTTATTTACCACTTCGTCGGCAGGGCCGAATTCCACTATCTGGCCAAGATGCATGACAAGGAGCCGGTCTGCGATATACTTGGTGATAACTATATCATGGGAGATGAAAGCCATTGAGACCTTATTCTTTGTTGCCTGTTCTTTCAACAGATTAAGGATGTCAGCCCTGATAGAGACATCCAGCATCGATACAGGCTCATCGGCTATGAGGACTTTTGGTTCCACTGCGAGCGCCCTTGCGAGATAAACCCTCTGTCTCTGGCCTCCGGACAGTTGGTGCGGATACTTGTTTTTGAAATATTCCGGCGGGCTTAAGGTGACCATCTCCAGAACCTGATCCAGCCTGTCTTCAATGTTGCCGGAATAACCTGATAGTATCAGCGGTCTCCTGACATGCCATGCAACATTGTGATTCGGATCCAGCGAAGCGTAGGGATCCTGAAAAACCATCTGAACTTCCTGTCTGTATTTCCTGATCTGTCGGGACCGGTACCCTGTGATATCATTTCCTTCAAACAGGAGCTTTCCGGAAGTTGGTTTGTAAAGGAATACCATTAATCTTGCAAGGGTGCTTTTGCC
>JAJZXT010000130.1 GCA_021806355.1 Thermoplasmata archaeon | reverse complement strand
GAAGCAAATGAAGCCATTAAGAATCCACATATTTTCTGGCAGAATTCACCTGACTTTGGCAGTTGTGACAGTATCCTGTCAAGGACAGCTGAAGCCCTCACTGAATCGCCAAGGATCTCAACCAATTCGCTGAATGACTTGTTGGATGTGTATATGGTTGAGCGCTTCTCATACCGTGAGGAAACGAACTGGAAGAACAGGTTGCATTTTTCTCTGAGTCTATTAACGCACCTACTGTAACTCTTGCATACTGGAGAGGTTAAAGCTGGCTTGTGAAAACGCACATGCGTTGACCAGCGATTAAACTACCATTGAGATCCTGAATGACATTTCTTTAAAACGACAAAGGCAAATGAACCGATCGGCCCATCAGTATCAATCATCTGCGATGGATTCCTCTCTTCCTTGTAAGAGAAACTGATTCAAAAGCTCATCTGGATACATTGCAAAGACCTCAATAGGGCACAGAAATATCCTCACATTACTGGATTGTACGATATGGTAAGAATCCTGGGTGATCAGAATTCCAGAGTTCTGCCCAATCCTGTTGAATGCTTTTGCCACTTCTTTGATATCATAATGTCCACTCTTCACCTCTATTGGAACAATCCTTCCATTAATCTTGAGAACAAAATCTATCTCGGTTGGACCATTTCTGTAATAATATTCAAGCTGGACAGAATTCAGAACTATATTTTCAAAGACCTTGCCCGTATCATACCTTTCGGTTAGTGGTAAAAGTGACGTATAGAATGCAGGCAGGTACGGAAAAACCTTCTTTAACTTTCTCGAAGCCGATGAAGTTCCAGGTCTGTAATTGCTAACTGACTTTATCAGGAATGCATATTCCATATAGGATATGAAATTAGATATCGTGAGACGATTCCTTCCCAGAGAAGATGCAAGTTTATCTACATTCACTATCATCCCTGGCGCCTGCAAAAGTATTTCCATGAGGCGCTTGAGAAGGTCCATGTCCCTGATTCCAAATTCCTGCGGAATATCCCCTGCTATAATTCGATCTATAACTATGCTCCTGATGTAAGTTCTTATCTTCCATGAATCGGTTTCGCCAACCAGTTCAGGAAATCCGCCCATTTCAATGTATTCAGTGAATAGTGGACGCAGTATATCGTGAGCGAATTGCATCTTCTCAAAAGCCACGGTTCTCCCCTTGAGCGCAACAAATTCATGAAAGGTTAGCGGATCGATTTTTATGCGAAATATCCTCCCTGCAAGGGTTTCTGTCGATCCTTTTACGATGTTCAATGAGGCCGAACCTGATAAAACAAACTTTAGATTGGGATACAGATCATAGAATATCTTTATCCTGTTTTCCCACTGTTTCGCTTTCTGTATTTCATCCAGGAATATATACACGGGTCCGGCTTCCGATAAGGGCATCCTGAGGATGTTCCCAAGATAGAGATTGATTACCTCTTCAATGTCCCATGAAGCTTCATCGAAAGAAAAGTAGAATATATTTGTGGATTTAATTCCGACCTTCATAAGATCCGAAATAAGCCTGTACATTGTTGTGGTCTTTCCCACTCTTCTTAGGCCATACAACAATAGAATTTGCCGATCCTCAATCCTTTTCTTTATTTCCTTGTAATTCTCTCTTTCGAATTTGCCGGTAAGTTCTGGCCGTATTATTCCGTTGAGCCACCATTCATTGAATCTGTATAGTATCTGTGTTTCCATAAAACTAACATACTATACGAATACTTTAACTATTCGTATAGTATACTAGACGAATAGTAATGAAATCATTATTGCACCAAGAGAATCATCCCAGAGTAATCCGGGAGAACGTCCTGATAGTCTCCTCAGATTACCTGAAGGGAATGCCGTACACTACCCTGATCTTCTACAGAGATGTTATGAATGCATTTGGTGTCGTATATTGATGACGCCCCGTCCCGTGATCGCTCTCCCCAGGGAGAAGGTTCCAGTGAATGAGGAATGACGGGGCAGGGAGTTCCTCAATCCCGTTTACCAGAAACCTGCTACAAATATTATGCTGGCGATCTGCTCTTGGAAGGAAATAATATACCTCTTGATTTTACAAATGCTGCTGGGTTAGATGCCATATTCCATTATATTGCTCATGAAGAAGATTAATAAAATGATAAACATTATAACAGCTTATAGATGCCCGCTTCTGACATTGAAATATTGAGGGAGAAAAGTTCTGATTATCTCACCGAAGCAAAGCGTTTGGTTCAAGAGGGGAAATGGGACCTGTCAATGATTGCGATTCATCAGCACTGCGAATTGCTGTTGAAATATTATGCTCTAAAACTGAACGGCTCCTATCCAAGAACTCACTCGCTCAGAGAGCTAATAAGAATGCTAGTTAAGCACAAGAAAGAGCTGAACGACCTGGTCAATAATGAACATAACATTCTTAAATTAGCCAGACCGGATGATGCATATATAAGTTCTCGATATTTTCCAGTGAGAGCATTAAAAGAGGATGCTGTACCACTTCTTAGGTTCGTGGAGGATGTTTTTGATGGGTATTTCTCAGGATTATGAGTTGACAAGGCTGGATAAACTTAGAAATTATCAAGCAGTCCTTAAGGAAGTCAAGTCACTGGTTGATGAAATAGATCCGAAGGCCAGGGTTATTTTCTTTGGGTCAGTCTTACGGGGAGATTATAGTGCGGGCAGTGACATCGACATCATAGTGATACCAAGCGATATGGCGTTCAAGGATAGCATCACATTGGCAGTTTGGAGATCTATTGACGCTCCAATAGAATTACATATAATTACTCTGGAACAGTTTGAGGAATGGTATCTTCTCTTTATTGATGTGTATAAGGAGATTTAGTTCAAATTTGTATAGAATCTCAATCGGAAACCTGTACAATAAGGAACATAAGCCAAAATTGAACGCGAAGGGCCTCTGATCCTTCAAAATGGATAGCATTTCATTGGCCATTCCCACCAGAAACCAGAATGATAAGTTATAGCAGCTGTAAGGATACATTTACCTAAACCAGGTATTCATACTCCTAATTTGAATTAGGGCGAATCATGCTTAGGTGTATTGACAGAGAACCGGAACTTAATATTCTATTTGAAGAACGGTCTTGGTCTGGAACTAAGCTCATTACACATTGTTAAATAAGGAGAATGGGCAAAATTACTTTGCCGTCTTAATCTTACCGGAGCAGTACGATGAACTATGTTAGATAGCCACATAATATACTCTTACAAGTGCCGCAATAATTTTAACCAAAAATCATCTTTAAAGGAATCATACCTTATTTTTCAGATAACACAAATGGTAGCAAGAGATTTGGACCCCTTGAACATTTCTGCATGGAGTAATACCTGATTACTGACTACCTTTTTTCCCAGGAGGATAGGTAAAGAACTTGAAACAATTACGATTCACTGAATGTTGCATATAGAATTCCAGAGACAAGCTTCCAGAAACTCAGAACAGCATTTATCAAATAGTAGCTGTAAAGAGGGCATATCTCTGCCCTGAATCCTGCCACAATGTGATCCGGTTGAATCCTCCATCCTTAAGCATTCCTGAAAATTCATCAATTGAGTATTTGTAGGAGTTTTCTGTGTGTATTGTCTCACCTTTCTCAAAGTTGATTTCATTGCCTGCAATAAGAAATGTCTGCGTTCTTGTGCTCTGCAGATGCATCTCTATTCTTCCCCTGCTCTCATTGTAAAAGGCCTTGTGGATGAATGCGTCTCCCGGAATTCCAGCACCCAGCTCCCTGTTAATCCGTGAAATTAAGTTTAGGTTGAATCTTGCTGTGACTCCTTTACTGTCGTTGTATGCCCTTTCCAGTGTCTCCTTATCCTTCTTAAGGTCCACACCTATGGTGAGAGTTTCGCCATCCGAAAGAAGTCTTCTGCATCCTGAAATGAAGCCCCTTGCTTCTTCAGGTTCCATGTTGCCTATTGTGGACCCAAGAAATACTATCCCCTTTCTTCCAGGGATATCCATCTGCCCCATCACGTCTGTGCTGGTGTAATCTGCGCATATTCCCTTCACGGCTATATGCGGAAAATAAGTGTGAACCAGCTTAACGGCATTCCTGAGCGCCTCAATGGAGATATCAACAAATACCAATTCCTTAGGTCTGATAAGTCCCTTAAGGAGCAGGAGTCCTTTCTGACCGCTACCGCTTCCGAGTTCCACAACAGTGGCGTCCGCCCCTATGACCCTGCCAATATCAGTGCGCCGGGTTTCAAGTATCTCCAGTTCGGCCCTTGTGAGGTAGTATTCAGGCAACTTCGTGATTTCATCGAATATCTGCGATCCTTCGTTATCGTAAAAGAACTTCGGACTGATTTTTTTGGGTATGGAAAGAAGACCATTTACAACCTCCTCACTGAAGTCGGAAAGTTTTGGTTTCATATCTATTATTTCATTGCTTCCCTGCAACTGGCATCATTCCCTGCATAACCTGAAGCCTGCGAACTGCCAGCGATCCTCCGGATGGTAAAAGTTGCGGTAAGAGAGCCTGGAATGCCCATCTGGAGTAACGCAGCTTGTTCCGCGAAGAACAATCTGGTTTGCCATAAATTTTCCATTATATTCTCCTATGGACCCGGGAAGCGGTCTGAATCCGGGATATGGAGAATATGCACTTGAAGTCCATTCCCAGACGCCGCCTGGCCCGGCAATCTCTGTTTTCTCAACCGGCTGAACATCCGGATGGTAAATCCCACTCTCAAGAGTGTTTCCCTGATGGTTCAGCTCCGTAGTCCTCATGGCATATTCCCACTGGAATTCTGTTGGCAGTCTGAAACCTGCCCATCGAGCGTACGCATCAGCTTCATAATAGGATACATGCACTACAGGTTCGTTTGGATCAACCTTTCTTCTTCCGGAGAGGGTGAAGTAATAAAATTCACCGTCGCTGTTGCCCCAGTAAAGGGGAGCTGCCCAGTTATTTTTGCGCTTTGCAATCCAGCCGTCTGAAAGCCACAGTTCAGGCCGTGCGTATCCTTCATCCTGAATAAATTCCATATACTCCCCATTGGTAACAAGTCTGTTGCTCATATTGAATCTGGGAATCAGTTCATGGTGCATGGGCAACTCGTTGTCAAAGCAGAATCCTTGCCCATCATAGCCCACCGTTGCAATGGACTCGCCGTATGATAGCCAACCGGAAGCCTGCAGTTCAGCCTTCCTTTTTTTAGCTGGCTTAGTATATGCAGGCAGGTACGGTGACACATAATAATTCATCTTTATATCCATCAAGAGCAGCTCCTGGTGCTGCTGTTCGTGGTTTATTCCAAGATTCATTCGCGCTTTCACCTCCTGCATATCCTTGCCCTTAAGATTTCCAACGAGATCTGACATGGCTTCGTTAACATGCGACCTGTAGTTCAGTACATCATCAAGATCCGGCCTGGAAATTGTTGATCTCAAGGGTTTCGGGAGAAACTCTCCTACGGTCTCATAATACGAGTTGAACAGATACATATACTTCTCATCAAATGGCCTGTAATCCTTATGGAAAGGCTTCAGTATAAAATTCTCAAAGAACCATGTTGTGTGGCCGAGGTGCCATTTAGGAGGGCTCGTTTCAGGGGTGGCCTGCACCATGTAATCATCCCTGCTGAGTGGCCTGCAGAGTTCAAGTGTCTTTGACCTGGTCTCATTAAATGATAACAGAAGCTTCGTTTCCTCTCTATTGTCAACGGATTGATCTGGTTTCATTCTTCACCTTCACATGTATAATATATCGCCTGTATTTCCCATTGCTTTGACATTCTACCGAATCTTCCGATGCAAAACCATGCGTGTACTCTGATTGCATCATGATTCCTCTATGTTATCAATGGAATTGCCATAGAATGCTATATAATCCCTGATAGCTGTGAACTCTTTGGAAGGCTCGGAATAGCGCCAGACCGAATCCTTCAGTTCCATGCCGCCAACCACAAGTGAATAATAATGGGCTCTGCCCTTATAAGGGCATTCTGACACCGTGGAAGTTCCCCTGAGAAACTCTCGGTTAATATCGCTGATTGGGAAGTAATACACAGGTTTATGGCCGTGCTCATCAAGAAGATATGCATTCCTGGTCTTGAGGATATTCTGGCCTTTTACTTTGACAGTTAATGTTTTGTCAACCTTTACTACCTTTATGGGATGATTGCGCTGCCCGTAATCTATCACAATTTCATTCCCATCTGTTGATTCCATCAATCATTTAGCAAATTATGTGATAAATAGTTTATGAATTCCTGGCATTTGAAAACAGCCCTAAAGCAATAATTTTTGCTAAATTGTATGTCGGAATTCATCAGAAGTCCAGGGCGTCGTAGATGAAAACAAAGGGGTATCTTTATCAAAATTTTCATAGCAACTCATGATAAATGTATCCACTTAACGGCATTAATGTAGGCAGGCATACGACTGTAACTTCAGGCTCTAGAAAGGACTTTCATCTTCGTGATGAATTTCCGCCGGAACGTCCTAACGGTATGGGACAATAACAAAAAACAACAGAAAATTACAGCCACGATTCCTTCAAAAAGGATGGTAAATCAATGGCCATTTCCAACCTGAAGACAGGTTTCTGTAGGAAAAAGAAACAGATACCTGATCCAAACATTTAAACTCCTAATCTCCATTAGGACTAAACATGATTAGGTTTATTGGCCGAAAACCGGAACTGAGGATTCTAGCTGATGAATGGTCTTCGCCTGGAGCAAAGCTAATCATACTCTATGGAAGAAGGAGAATAGGCAAAACAACTTTGCTTTCTGAATTTTTCAGTGATAAGAACGGAGTCTTTTATATATCTGAGGATGTGTATTATAAATTGCAGGTTGATGATCTGCGAAAATATCTTGCTGAATTTTTTCACGATGAGTTCCTGCAGAATGCCACGATCAATGAATGGGAAGGACTTTTTCAATACTTACCTAAAGTAATTGATCCCGGAAAGAGATTCTTCATTGTATTGGATGAATTTACGTACCTGATAAAAAATGGCAGAAGCATTTTGACAGGGTTACAAAGATTATGGGATACTTTTCTCAGCAAAACAAATGTTTTCCTTGTGCTCTGTGGATCGAATCTGGGAATGATGCGAGACGAAGTGCTCTCATATTCCTCTCCATTATACGGAAGGCGGACGCGTGATATGCTCTTGGCCCCTTTCGATTTCAATAACGCCATGAAGTTCTTGAACATGTCATTTGAGGAGAAATTATTACTTTACATGACCATAGGCGGTATACCGGAATACTTGAGAAGAGCATCCGGATACGTCGATTATCACAACTTTGTGGAGAGAGAATTTGGAGATGCAAATGGATATTTCTACAGAGAACCCTACTTCATTCTGGCACAGGAATTCAGGGAATACAACACATATTTTTCCATATTGAATGCCATTTCATTTGGAAAGAACAAACCATCTGAAATAGCCGGATACATCGGAATGGAAAGCAAGCGACTGTATCCATATCTTGAGAATCTCATGAAATTAATGTTCATCTCTAAAGCCACGCCAATTGATGACAGAAAAGGGGCAGGCCATTATGAACTGACTGACAGCATGATGCAATTCTGGTTCAATTATGTTTTTTTAAACAGGGAATTTATTGAACGGGGAAGTAATCAGTTAGCCTTCGATTACCCTGCCTATTTTGGAAGGATCTTTGAAAAATTCGTACGGAATGAGCTATTCAAATTCCTTTATCCAACTTTCAGGATTGGCACATGGTGGTACAAGGATACTGAAATCGATGTTGTCGCCATTTCGCAAAAAAATGACGAAATTGTTTTCTGTGAATGTAAATGGAAGGATAGGGTTGATCATACCAGAATATTACCCGACCTGAAAAGAAAATCAGAAAAGTTCCTGCAAGGCAAGAAAGTTGGAAAAATTTCTTATCAGATAGTTGCAAGAAGTTTCAGAAACAAGACGCATGAAGAAGAGCTGATTCTAACAGATCTGTCTGATATGGAGGAGATTTTTACCAGGTTCAGCCGAAGCGATTGAACATATTCCATCTGAACCTACTGTCATACTCTTACAGCTAAATCATGTGGGGTTCTCACTTTTGCTCCGTTTTCGCCTTCATCCCTCACTGTCATGACAGTTTTGCGAGAACCCATCGCGGAGCCCTGGCG
>JAJZXT010000057.1 GCA_021806355.1 Thermoplasmata archaeon | reverse complement strand
TCTAGGGGGGTTGAGTGACAGGGATCAAAGGATACCATTGCACAACTCAGCTGGAATAGCATATACAATGTCAGGAATGGAATCAGTGGCAAGAACCAGAATCTATTTATCTGACAAGGAGGGACAAAACAAATTCAATGGGAATACCCTTGAAATGGCTTCAAGATCTCCTGTTTCTATTTTGGAACTTTATTCTGGTAAACTTAGAAGTAAATACGGAAAAAAATATATTTATTTTGATTCAAGGAATGAAAATATTTTGAGTGGAAGTTCAGATGCAGGGGCTGCTGCTTTAGGAAAATGCATTGAATATCTTTTGCCAGAAGAGGATAAACAGAGTTTGGAAAACAATATCAGGCGAATTTCAGAGAGCGTTGGCAGAAGCATTTATGGGGGCCTGACAATAACTACCGTTTCAGAGGGAAAGACAATAACACAGTCAGTACTTGGTGCATCCGATTTCAACAACTACCGAATACTGGCATTCACCTTTTTTCACGAGCGAAAGCCATCAGACGATATACATTTTAATATCAAGAATCTTAAGGAGTATCCAGAAAGAGTTAAATCAACATCCATAAAAATCCAAAGACTGCAGGAACTGGCTCGTAAAAAAGATATAGAAAGTATCTTTGAGGTTGCCCACAGGGATACTGAAGAATATCATTCGTTGGTTGAAAAATCCGGTGTAACAATTATAACTCCGGATATGCGAGAATTTATGGAAGAAGTCTTGAAAATAAAGCGTAATGTATGGTGCACTTACATAGTAACCGGTGGAAATAGTGTATTCATTGCGGCAAAGAAGAATGACGTTGAACTTATAATCAAGAAACTGGAAAATGAAAAGTCAAGGATATCGAATTTAACGGTATCTGGCGGAGCACAGATTACCTCTTCGAACCTCTGATCCTTTTAAATATTTTATCGTATGGGAGAATAATAACTGTTATCATTAGCATTATCGTCAAACCAAGGTATAGATAACTATTCTTGGCAACATCCGACGAGGTTGGCCACTGATGCTCCAACCCTAAAATATTAAGTTTTATAAGACCCAACCATGGTATCTGTCCAAACGCTATTCCAACCACATTAGAGATGTTTACTGGGGGGTAATTAAATATGGTCTGATCGGCTGCCTCGTATGAATGATATTTTGCGTTATATTTGACGAATTGCGATGCCAAATTATTATCTCCCATTGTGATAAAACCAGATATCCCTTTGAAATTGGCTACATTTATTGAGAAATTTCTATGCGAGAACCCCATATCACGGATGACAACGCAGGTTCCTATCTTCTCAATCCAGCTCTGATTATTGTAACCCTTAACAATCAGATTGTTGTTTGACCAACTGATATACATTATTGCCCTGTGAATAATTATTGAGCCACCCGGGCTCCTGTATAAAATCACATTTCCGTATTCCCCATATGTGGAATATCCATTTTCTCTTCCCTGCACATATGTTACAACATTATTTACCGATGTAACCCTCTTTACAAAGACCATGTCACCTGTGTTTATAACTCCAGGCGTCCAGTATGCAGAATGCTCCATACTTGAAGACTCTACTACGGATACTGGGGGCCATTCACCAGAATAAATTGTAATCGAGAGAAATATGAGGATTAGCACTATGGCAATTAGAAAATAAGGATTTTTGTGAAGTTTTACATTCGCTGGCTTTGTTTTCTCCATCTTATGACGACCCAAATCTTAACTCTGTTCAAAAAGAATCATGTATTAATAGATTTATTCATGAAACATCAAACCGATGGCAAATCATTATATGTTTTGTTTAAATTATATAAACAATGGCAGACAAGAAAGATGGCTTTCAATCAGGTGCTGGTTTAATCAGGTACTTTGATGAGGAGGAAATTGAGGGTCCAGCTATGGATCCTAAGTTAATTATTTACATTGGAATAGTCATGGCTATTGTTGTGGAACTGGCGCAATATTTTTGGCCAGTTTAGATTATTTTTAGGCAATAGAACCTCTTTCTAGTATCACTAAGGCAAACCTGTATTTCTATAAGGCCAAGATTTCTTAAATCTCGTATGCAATTCATGATGGTTCTTCTAGAAAGTTTTGAATAATCCTGGATTTCCGAGATAGTTGCAATTTTCTTTTGCTGCAATATCATCATTATTAGTTTTGAGGAAGTTTTCAATTTTTGGTCATCACCAAACAACAAAACCATGATCTTCAATTTCTTCCGTGAATTAAAAATAATTGTCATTCAAGCAGCTATTTAGAATTAACATCAGTATTAATCAGTGAAAGCTCAGAAATCTAGGGCTATGAAAGTTATCAAGGTTGCAAGCTAAAATTGATTCAAAACTGAACACCCAGACACAGAATCAAAATCCCCTAACTTTTTCATAGGTTTTTTTGAGATGAGTTGATCCACAGTGTCTATAAATGCTGTTTTATTGCATATCTGTTGATTCAAAAAGGTAGTGTATATACATATTACTATTATAAACTACTAATCTGGATCAATTGGTACACAAAAAACAGCCCAAATAACGACAAAAAGGTAAGTTACCACGGGGAAAATATCATCAGGAATTTAAGACTATATTGATTATTGACACTATATACACATAGTATTTAAAGCGATGAAATGTTTAAATAACGTGTGTGTGTAAGTGTGTCTAGCATGAATAAACAATTTGCTATATTGGTATTGATTATCATGGTCTTGGGAGCGTTTGTCACGCTAGCCGGGAACAGCAATGCGCAGAATGCACCATCCTTACCAGCACAACCAACAGGTATGGTATCCCTTTCTGCAGGCACTACACACGTACTTAACCACATGAATGGCATAACAAGAATTGGAAATGTATACAGCAAGCAATTATCAGTAATGATAACATTGAAGTTTAGGAATCAGGTGGAATTAAATAATTTACTTTCTAACTTGAATAATGTAAACTCGCCATTGTATCACAAGTATCTGACTTCTCAGGAATTCACAAATCAGTTTTCCCCTTCAGCATCTCTTTACAACAGCATGGTTCTTTATTACACATCCCTTGGTTTCTCAGTAAAGACATATAGTGACAGAACCTCAATAGTTTTGGGAGGTAGTGTAAATCATTTCAATCAGGTATTCCACGCAGGCATACAATTATTTGAAAAGGGCAATTACCAATTCACAGCCCCAACAGCATCAGCTATTTTGCCAGCTCAATTCGCATCACAGGTAATAAACATTGCAGGAATGAACAATGAGCACACTGCAACACTGAACCTTGTTAATCCATCACCATACTTTACCACATCCTCAGGTTCACAATTGCTTTACGGCTCGGATATGCAAGCCGCTTACCAGCTCAAGCAGTTATACACTAAATATGGATATCCAACCAACGAAACCATAGCGACAATTCTATGGTCTGGAACAAACAGTGCAGGCACATCTGTTGCACCGTATGTTCCGTCGGATATATTCTCCTATTTTAACAAGACATTACCTTCTGGAGAACCACATTCATCTGTATACGGAGCACCACTCGGTGGAGCACCAGCACCAGGGCCCTCAGCAGCAAATGATAACACTCAGGCTGATTTTGAAAGTACCTTGGATCTGGAAATGGCCGGATCAGCAGCACCAGGAGCAACTGTTGTTGAAGTTTATGGTCCACAAGCCACACAAACCTATCTGGATCAGGCATTTTCATTCATATTGAGCCCAAGTTCATCATATCCACAACTTACACACACAGTTGCAATTTCCAACTCGTGGGGAGGAAGTGATATGACAGATGCTACATGGACTTCCGATCTGCAGCAGGCTGCAGCTATGGGAATTTCAGTCTTTGCATCATCTGGAGATGACGGAAATTCAGGTTCTGGAGGAGCAGCTCCAAGTTTCCCCGCCACAGCATCATATAACACATATGGCGCTACAGCAGTTGGCGGATTGGCAACAACCGTTTCAGGAACCGCATCTACCGATGGTAGTGGTACCACAGGAATCTCAACAGAGGCTGTATGGTACAACACACCTAACGCCGGTGACGGTTCACAGGGAGGAGTAAGTAAAGTTTATGCAGAACCTTCATGGCAAAAGGCAAGCTCTGACGCGAACTCAGTTATAACAGGAGCATCAGGTACAACGGGAGTAAGTTCTGGAAGAGGGACTCCTGATGTTGCCGCAGATGGAGCAAACATGGAAATATGGATATCTTACAGTGGAAGTACCGGGTATCAGGAACTCTGGGGAACAAGCATTGCATCACCACTTACAGCTGGTCTCTTTGCAACAATGGATTACGCAGTAGGCCACAAATTGGGCTTTGCTAACCCTCTTATATACAAACTTGCCCAGGCTGAATACAACGGTTCATACAGTGCATCTAAGCCATTCTACTTTGTATCCAACGGTTCAAATGCGCTTTTCAGTGCAAACAATGGATATAGCTTAGCAGTAGGATGGGGTTCAATAAATGCGAACAATTTCGTCAATGATATAACATCATCAACGCCAGCACCGACAAGCTATCCAGTAACATTCACCGAATCAGGATTATCATCAGGTACTTCCTGGTCAGTGACGTTCAACGGAAAGACATCATCATCAACTTCTACAACAATATCATTCAGTGCAGTTAACGGAACTTACTCATACACAATAGGTGCAGTTTCAGGTTACACATCCTCACCATCAAGCGGATCAGTAACAGTGAACGGAGCATCACAGGGAGTAAGTATAGCATTCAGTGCAAGTTCAACGCCTCCACCAACACAAACAGCTGCTACATACTCAATCGTGAACGCAACCTCTTCAAACATCCAGTTATACACGCTTCCAGAAGCTGAAGAATTTACAGTTTCAAAAACCGTTACCGCAAATAATGTTGTATTATACTTAGGTGGATCAGGAACCGTTGCTTTCTCAATAGGAACATCATTTAAAGGAACGCAGATTCTTGGTGCAACAAACGTCGTCGTCGGATCTTCAACAGGATGGTATAGCACAACCTTTGGCAATGTAACATTGAAATCTGGAACAGATTACTATCTGAATGTCAAATTAGTATCTGGAAGCACACAGTGGGGATACACCGGAACTTCATCAGCCTCAGTAGACACTGGAGCAATCCAGGATTACTGGTATAGTGGTTCCACGCTTACACACGATAACTCATATCCGGATATTTACTCGGTTGGATTCGTTCCCGTCTCATCATCAACGCCAGCACCGACAAGCTATCCAGTAACATTCACTGAATCAGGATTGCCATCAGGTACTTCCTGGTCAGTGACATTCAACGGACAGACAACAACATCCACATCTACAACAGTATCATTCAGCGTAGTCGATGGAACTTACTCATACACAATAGGTGCAGTTTCAGGTTACACATCCTCACCATCAAGCGGATCAGTAACAGTGAACGGAGCATCACAGGGAGTAAGCATAGCATTTAGCGCATCATCAAGCTATCCAGTTGGAACGTATGTCATCGTAAATGCAACATCTGCAAATATTCAGTTATACACTCTTGGTGAGGCTGAGAAATTCACAGTCGCTAACACTGTAACCGTGAATAATGTTGTTATGTATCTTGGTGGAGGTTCTGGAGTTATATCATACGCTATTGGAACAACACTGGGTGGATCACAGGTAGTTGGTACCACTGACGTAAGTGTAGGCTCATCCACTGGTTGGGTACAGGCATTCTTCAGCCATGTTCAGCTGACATCCGGAAGCAAATATTTCCTTACCCTTAATTTGGTATCAGGCAGTACAGAGTGGGGATACACCACATCACCTTCTGTTGATACCGGGGCACTACAGGACTATTGGTATAGTGGATCTACGCTAGAACACGACAACTCATATCCAGACATCTTCTCAATAGGATACAACACACATTCAACAGCAGCAATATTGGGGCAGATGTTCTCGGATAACACCATCGCCAATAACAACCTCCCAAACTTTTTTTAAACATTTTTTAACCAATTAACCTTTAATTTTTTTTTTAATTTTGTTTACTTTCACAATTTTTTAATGAAAATCCATTTTTCTCATTATCAGGACGGTCTTATTGCCAATATTGTGTGGAGTCAGCGATAGAGTGACTATTGAAACTTCAACTAATTATGTTGATAATTCCAGTTCTATTTCCCTATTGTTTAAGGTGAAGTTTTCTTTAGGGAAGGTCTAAAGGTTTGACAGTTAATCTTCCAATCGATGGCCTTTGATTCTATTTCCGGTCTTATCAAGCTATTTCAGCCGTTCATTCTTATGGGGTATTATGATAATAGTTAACGAACCGGGCAAAAACTTACCAGCGCTTACGCGGGCAAGAATAATAGGTAAAAAATGAGGATAATTTGGAAATTATTGTGGAGGATCGACCTTATCAGCAAACGAGAGGTACATTTTCCATCTTGGGAATTTTCTGAAGGTCTCGAATATTATGGAATAAAACTCTGTGCTACTGATTTCTGGTACTATAAATCCCAGTGAGAACAATCTTCCATCCAACTTCTGAGGCATTGCAAGTATTGGTATCCCTGCCTCAGCCGATTTCTTTGAAATATACTCAACAACTTCGTTTCTAAACGTTGTTTCAAATATATGTTCGGAGGAATTAATATCATTAATGCTGGGGTCACCCACTTTAAGTAATCCGTGGCGGTCCCTGAATACTGCACTTATTTCTCCCTCTGTAATGTATCTTACCTGCCTGTTCCATCCCATGCCCAGTATCTGAACTATGGGGTCCTTCCTTATGTCTACTGCCTCAGGTGGGATCTCAGATGCCGCTTCAATATAATCAATATTTATTATTTCGGCAACCCTCCTGAACATATCCAAAATACCCTCTGCCTCTCCTAAGTAGGACACTTTGAAGTCCTTGAATTTTTGCGACATTTCTTCGATCAATTCGGAAACATACTTGGAATGGACACTGTGGAACCTGAAAAACAGGTTCATAACGCCGTTTATATTTATAATTGCATCAATTACCACTGAGTTTGCAGATATTAATCTCTTATGTAGTTCGAAAAGGGAGCTACTTGTAATATCCTCAGATGAGGAATAAAATAAATCGTGTTCTTTGAGAGTTTTCTCGCTTGAAAGAAATTCATTCCCTTTCTTTGGGATATTAAGTATTAGAATGCCCTTATTTTCATGGGATTTAACCCTGCCAATAGATATGATATCTTTTCCGCTTAAAATGTTTGAAGTATTGTCTCCGGTCACAAATTTCAGGTGGCACCTTTTATCGAGAATTCTATGAAAATCCTTTATGATCATACTTAGGTATAATAAAGAACAATATGAATCTTTTTTAGTCCAAAGTCCCAAGCTGTATTTAGGGAGCCCACAATTTTAACACAGTGAGCGGGAAATCCCACATCATTTATGGGTGGGATGAAAGCGAATCAATTATTATATATGTAATAACGGTATCTATGAATATGCCAAAAGGGTACACCAGTTCAAACACGTCTGTTCATTTCATGAACTACCATTTTGTGTGGTGCCCTAAATACAGAAGGAATATTATTGTCGCCGATATTGAGTCCAGGCTGCGGGAGATAATCATGGATACTGCAAAGGAAAACAATTGGGAGATCATCGCTCTTGAAATCATGCCTGACCATGTCCATCTATTCATCAAAACAAATCCCACAATAGCACCCAACAACGTAATTGCGAGGATAAAGGGCAAAAGTTCAAGAATCCTGAGAAACGAATTCCCCTCGCTCAGAAGTAGATTACCTACATTGTGGACACGGAGCTATTTTGTCTCCACTGATGGGCATGTGTCCTCGGAGACCATAAAGAAATACGTGGAGGAGCAGAAGAACATATGATACGAACGTACAGGTTCAGGATATACCCAAAGAAGCATCAGGTAGAATCAATGAACTCCACACTGAATCTCTCCCGTGAACTCTACAACGCAATGCTACAGCAGAGAATATATGCATTAAGATCAGGAAAGAAAGTCAACTACAATTCCCAGCAGGATGAACTCCCCGAACTCAAGAAGGCATTCCCTGAATTCAGGAACATCCATTCCCTTGCAATACAGGATGTTGCACATCGAGTTGACAAGACCTTTGACAATTTCTTCAGGAGAGTCAAAGAAAAGAAAA
>JAJZXT010000019.1 GCA_021806355.1 Thermoplasmata archaeon | reverse complement strand
CGAAAAACCGATGGAGATCAGGATGGAGGGATACGAGGTTATAGAGAAGGTTGCAACACAGCATGCCACTTCCGCTAAGGTGCTTGTGCCAAAGCACTGGATTGGGAAGAAGGTCAGGGCTGTGAGGATTGATCCGGACAGCAAAGAGAAGAAAGAAGACTGATGGATTATCAGATAGATTACCAGCCGCCGGGAAGAGACCTCAACCATGGGAAATATCTCCCGATCAACTGGAACCTCAGCGTACCAAATCGGGAGATGCAGGATCGTTCAGAATACATTTTCCGCATTGATCCAATGCTGGACTACGACAGCATTGCCTCAATTATCATGGAAAAGTACGGCAATTTCAGCTGCAGGTTCTGCTATTCTCCCATGATCATGGATGGAAAGAATGGAGCAGGCACAAAGGAATTCCTCTGCAGGAAATGCAGAAGGAAGATGTCGTTATACAACACATTCGAACTTGTCACATTCAGGTACAGGAAAGAATTAACTGCATTCCTCTCGTATATACACAGTAATTCTTCGGAAGGAACAGCATCCCTTTACTTGTCATAATGCCCACTCTTGATGCTATTATGTATATAAGTAAATTGCAGCTGCTCAATTAATTTTCCAATATTGATTATTTTGGGATTTATGCATATAAAATAATTATAGTCACAACAGCATATGATTCCCATAGCAAGAAACGTTATGCTTATATAGAAGAACTAATTTACATTCCAATGTCTTTAGAATCTAAAAAAACCGCTGATGTTCGGGATCCCATAACAGCTGAAATAAAGACCGCCAAAAGCAGAAAACAGAGTTTACCAAAGGAGAGGGTCAAGGACATGAAAATCAAGGAATTAATGGAGAAAATGGATGCACAGAAAGACCAACTCCTAAGGAACATCGCAGAAATGCAGACATACATCAGAACAAAGGAAAAGGATCTTGAAATCTCTAGGAAGACGATCACCAAGGATCTGGCACTTAAACTGATGCCTGTCCTGGATTCAATAGATGCAGGAATCCAGATTGAATCCCACAAGCCGATCCTTGAACCGTTGAAGCAACAACTCATGCAAACATTAACTTCACTTGGGGTGACAGAGATGAAAACAGTAGGGGAATCGTTTAACCCAATGCTTCACGAGGTAATTTCCATCACCCAGGATGGGGAAGAGAACAAAGTGGTTGCAGAGATTCAAAAGGGATATTTATTCAATAATGAAGTGATTAGGACATCAAAGGTAATAGTTTGTAAAAGGTGAAACAATGTCAAAAATAATAGGTATAGATCTAGGAACAAGTAATTCCGCAGCAGCAGTTGTAATTTCAGGCAAACCCACAATCATTCCCAGCGCGGAAGGGGTATCCATAGGAGGCAAATCGTTTCCAAGTTATGTTGCCTTTACGAAGGAGGGGGATCTCCTCGTGGGAGAACCAGCCAGAAGGCAGGCTCTACTGAACCCGGAAGGAACCATTTACGCCGCCAAGAGGAAAATGGGTAGTGATTTCAAATTCAAGGCATATGGAAAGGAATATACTCCCCAGCAAATTTCAGCTTTTATTCTTCAAAAAATAAAGAGGGATGCTGAGGCATTCCTGGGAGAAAAGGTAACGGATGCCGTCATAACAGTGCCTGCTTACTTTGACGATAATCAAAGACAGGCAACAAAAGACGCCGGCTCCATAGCGGGCCTGAATGTTAAAAGAATAATCAATGAACCAACTGCAGCATCCCTTGCATATGGGATAGACAAACACAACCAGACAATGAAAATACTCGTGTTTGACCTTGGAGGAGGAACTCTGGATGTCACAATCATGGACTTTGGAGATGGTGTTTTTGAGGTAGTATCAACATCCGGAGATACCAAGCTTGGCGGAACCGATATGGATGAGGCAATCATAAAATTCCTTATTGCGGATTTCAAGAAAAAGGAAAATATAGATCTCACCAACGATAAATCTGCATATATAAGGTTGAAGGACGCAGCAGAAAAAGCCAAGATAGAGTTATCTTCAACACTTACCACTGAAATAAACCTCCCATACGTTACTGCAGTTAATGGCCAGCCAAAGCACATTCAAATGACATTATCAAGGGGAAAACTCGAGGAGTTGATCAGGCCTATAGTAGAGAAATCAAGGATATCCCTGGAAAAGGCTCTTGAAGGCGGAAAACTATCAAAGGATAAGGTAGACAAGATAATATTGGTAGGAGGACCCACAAGAATACCTTTGGTCAGGAAATTCGTGGAAGACTTTTTCGGGAAGCAGGTTGAGGGTGGAGTAGACCCAATGGAGTGCGTTGCACTAGGGGCAGCTCTTCAGGGTGCAGTTCTATCTGGAGATATAAAGGATATCGTGCTTCTTGACGTAACACCCCTGACCCTTGGCATAGAAACACTTGGAGGCGTTATAACATCGGTGATTCCTGCAAACACTACGATTCCTGTGAAGAGGTCACAGGTCTTTACGACCGCCGCTGACATGCAGACGGCGGTGACAATACACGTCGTACAGGGAGAAAGGCCTATGGCAGCAGATAACGTTTCGCTGGGAATGTTCAATCTTGTAGGAATAACTCCGGCTCCAAGGGGAATTCCTCAGATAGAAGTAACATTCGATATAGACGCGAACGGCATTATCCACGTGAATGCAAAGGACAAGGCGACGGGAAAAGAACAAAGCATATCAATTGAGGCAAAGAACAAACTCACGCCTGAAGAAATAGAAAGAATGAAAAAACAGGCACAGGAATTTGCAGAGGAAGACAAGGCGAAGAAGGAGACAGCCGAAAAGGTTAATCTCGCAGAAAATCTTGCCTACACCGCTGAAAAGACCATCAATGATAACAGGGAAAAACTCACAGAGGATGAGATCAAGAAGGTTACCGATAAAGTTGCTGAACTCAGGAAGGCGGCGTCTGAATCTGATATCGCAAAGATAGATGAAGTGACAAAAGAACTCAGCGATGCAATTCAGGAAATCGGAACAAAACTATATTCCCAGGCTCAGGGCAACCCAGGCGAGGGTCAGGGAACTGATGAGCAAAATTCGGGCGACTCTCAACAAGATGGAGCTCATGAAGGAGAAACAGTGGATGCAAACTTTAGTGAAAGCAATAAAACCGAATGAGTGACTGATAAGTGAGCAAGGATTACTACGCCACTCTTGGCATTGAAAAAAATGCATCTGAGGAAGAAATAAGGAAAGCCTTCAGAACGCTCGCCAAGAAGTGGCATCCAGATACAAACCCGGAAAACAAGAAGGTCGCTGAGGAAAAATTCAAGGAAATTAGCGAAGCCTATGAGGTCCTCTCGGACCCACAGAAACGAAAGCAGTACGATCAAACCGGAACAGTCAATTTCGGTGAAGGCAGAAGTGATTTCTCATGGCAGGACTTCAGCCATTTCGGTGATTTCGGGGACATTTTTGAACAGGTATTCAGGGGTTTTGGTGGTGGCGACTTCTTTTCAGGATTTAACCGGCAGAACGATCCGCAGCTAGACCTGTTAACAGAAATAGCAATAACGATGAGTGAAGCTTACCATGGCACTGTAAAATCCATCAAATACAGAAGGAGTGTTTCATGTGAGGAATGCAAGGGAACCGGCGCAAAAGATGGAAAGGTGAGCACATGCCCAATTTGCAATGGTTCCGGGCAGCAAAGAGTTGTACAGGGACAGGGATTTTTCAGAATGGTATCCGTTACCACATGCAGATCGTGCAATGGCAAGGGAACGATAGCCAAAGAACAGTGCAAGGTATGCCATGGCACAGGGTTAAAGTCGCTTGTTGAAAGCATTGACGTTAGTATACCCAAGGGGGCATACGATGGGCTAAGGCTAAGGGTAAAGGGAAAAGGGCAAACCCACAATAACAGAACCGGAGATCTCTACGTTTCCGTACAGGTTCGCAATCACCCGAATTTCAGGAGGAGCGAGGACAATCTTGTGACCGATATGGAAATTTCATTTCCGGATGCAGCCCTTGGCACTGAAAAAGATATTGACATTTTCGGGAAAAATACCAGGGTAAAAATTCCAGCAGGAACCCAGCCAATGGATCTTGTGAGGATAAAAGGTGAAGGTTTTCAAAACGTAAACACAGGAAGGAGCGGCGACTTGGTTATCAGGGTAAGAATAGAGGTTCCAAAGAAACTTACAAGCACTCAAAAAACCCTCCTTGAACAACTGAGAAACGAGGGAAGCAAAAAGAAAGGCTGGCTCTAAAAGGGTAAAAAGGAAATTGATCCCTGAGAAGATTAATATATTACTATATTCTAATATACAATGAGATGAAAATATTAGTTGCCTTCGATAATTCCCCAAATGCAAGAGAAGCTCTTTCATATGCAATGAAGTTCAGGGACATAACTGAGGAATACACAGTCTTGTTTGTGAATCCGGGCATAATGAGAGGCGCCACAGGAGTAGATACTTTCATTCCAGAAACAGTTTATACCGAGCAGGAGGACATTTCCAACCACGTTAAGGATGGTGCAATGGAAATAGTTGAGAAGATGAGGGTTAACATCAATTTTGTTAAGAAGGATTCTCCGGGCGAGGATATAGCCAAGACAATTGTGCAAACTGCAGCCGAGTTGGGGGTAGACCTTCTGATCACCGGAACAAGGAGGCTGTCGGGAATAAGCAA
This sequence comes from Thermoplasmata archaeon, assembly GCA_021806355.1. Lineage (GTDB taxonomy): Archaea > Thermoplasmatota > Thermoplasmata > Thermoplasmatales > Thermoplasmataceae. The sequence continues at coordinate 3,544 of JAJZXT010000019.1, read as the reverse complement.
ATTCATTCTAGGCTCCGTAAGTTCTGAAATCATAAAGCTTTCCAAGATTGCTGTGTTGATTGTTCCCTATTCATTAGAGGCATGATATATTTTTATAGTTTCCTCAAATACAGGGAAGAATGGGAAGCATAAGACCTCAATATGTGAAGAGAATAGCAACAAGCCTTGTAGAGACAAATCCTGACACTTTCAACGAGGATTTCAGCCACAATAAGAAAATTATTTCACTTGCTATTTCTGGTTCATCAAAAAAGAACACAAATCTTATCGCAGGATATGTAACAAGATACATAATCAAGAAGAGGACAAGAGCACAAAAGGAGCTTGAGTTCACAGGACAGGTATAACTTTTTCCAATATTTTCCGGTGCAACAAATCCAAAGATTTTCTAAATTTCAGTTTTTAACTCTACCAGAATAATTGATTCTGTATCCATGATCCATTGCAATCATAATGCTATGGAATAATGCCAGCATGCCGCTAATCAGGAAGATATTGAATCCATCTAAAGTTTCTAGTTTCATTCCACATTTGATCTTGAATCGGTCAAGGTGTTTTTGAGAAATACTGAACTCAAGAAATATTATCTCTTGACAATCTCTCTTCATTACAAAAAGGGAATTTTCAGGCAAAAAAGAATATTAAGAAATATCCCATTAACTGAGGATCATTGTGAATGAAGTTTATATTGTTGCGGCGAGAAGAACACCTATTGGAAAATATGGAAAATCACTAAAGAGTATCAGGAGCAACCAGCTGGGAGCAATTTCTATTAAGGGAGTCTTAACGCAGTCAAGGGTCGATCCTTTCGAAGTTGATGAGGTGATAATGGGCAATACCATTCAGGCTGGAAATGGCCAGAACTTAGCAGGCCAGTGTGCATCTCTCGCTGGATTGCCGGATACCGTCACTAAATACACGGTAAATGTTGTTTGTGCTTCAGGCATGCTTGCGACGGAATCAGGTGCAAGGGAAATCATGCTGGGAGAAAAGGATCTGGTCATAACTGGTGGTGTCGAAAGCATGAGCAACTCTCCATTCATGATGGATTCTGACTTTCGGTGGGGCGTAAAACATCTTACCAACAAGCACATGGAACTCATGGATGCAATGCTGAAGGATGGGCTTCTGGAAGGTCTGCATGGAGAGCATATGGGTATTTATGCAGAGGATACTGCAAGAAAGTATAAGATTTCAAGGGAAGAGGCTGATGAATTTTCACTGAGAAGTTACCAACTCGCATCACATTACAATAAATCAGGAAAAAACAGGGATGAATTGATCCAGATGGATCAGCTGGCGATGGATGAAGGTATAAGGGAAACAACAAAGGAATCACTCGGCACCCTCAAGCCAGCGTTCAGGCCAGATGGAATATTGACCCCCGGCAACAGTTCACAATTATCTGATGGTTCATCGGCACTTATTCTCGCCTCGGAAAAAGCACTAAATGACCATAATTTGAAGCCAATCGGGAAAATTACTGGATTCAGTTCTGCCAGCCTTGCACCAAAGGATTTTGTTGAGGCACCCATTCCCGCAACAAAAAAGCTTCTTGAGAAGCAGGGGAAAAAGATTTCAGATTACGATATTTTTGAGCACAATGAAGCCTATTCAGTTGCTTCAATCGTTGTAAGGAACCAGTTGGGTATAGAACCGGATCTGCTCAATGTTAGGGGGGGAGCAATCGCTATTGGTCACCCACTGGGTAATAGCGGATCCAGGATTCTTGTCACGCTCCTTCACGCGATGAGGGAAAGGAAGCTTTCCAATGGCCTTGCAACAATATGCCATGGTGGAGGAGGAGCCCACACAATGACACTGGAGGCGATCTATTGAAAGTATCGGTTATAGGCGCAGGAACAATGGGAAGCGGCATTGCACAGGTCTTTGCAATGGCTGGCGACGAGACGACATTGATCGATATATACAAAGAGGCGCTTCAGAAGGGAAAGGCTAATATCGAGCGTTCCCTCCAAAAACTTGGAGAAAAATCGGCACTTTCAACGGAACCTGACAAGATCCTTTCATCAATTACATTCAGCAGTTCACTTGATAGTTGCAAGGATTCCAGCTTGATAGTTGAAGCCGTATTTGAAAGGCTGGATATCAAGAAAGACATTTTCTCAAAGATTGCAGAAATCATCTCACCCGGAACCATAATCGCATCAAACACTTCATCGATCTCGATAAATCTTCTCTCATCATATGTAAAGGAACCTGAAAATTTCATAGGAATGCATTTCTTCAACCCGCCGCCTATCATGAAATTGGTTGAGATCGTGAAAGGCAGGAGAACTTCCGAATCTGTAACAAAGAAGATTGGGGATATTTCCCGGTCTCTTGGGAAGGATCCGGTATTCGTCAACGACTACCCCGGTTTCATATCCAACAGGGTTCTTATGCCAATGCTCCGGGAATCCATAATTTCACTGGAACAGGGAATTGCATCGGTAGAAGACATTGACAAGACAGTAAAGTTAGGCCTGAACCATCCTATGGGACCACTAACACTCTGTGATTTCATAGGCAATGACGTTGTCTATGATATCATGACAGTGCTTTTCAACGAATTCGGTGACCCGCACTATAAACCGCCTGTGTTATTGAGGAATATGGTATTTTCTGGGAAGCTAGGCAGGAAAACAGGCGAAGGATTTTATAAATATTGAGGTTGAACACTAATGAATAACATTGAAATTGAAAAGAAAGAAAAGATAATGAATATCTGGATAAAGCGTGAGATACCAGTGAATCCGCTTAACATGGAAACACTGGAAGAAATTTATGAAGCGATAAGATCAAACCCGGAAAAAATCATCATAATAGCAGGAAGGAACAAGGCATTTTCCGCTGGTGCTGACATTAAAGGATTCCTTGAAATGAAGCCTTCAGACGCTTTCCACTTTTCAACCAGGGGCAATGAGATAATGCACTTTATCGCACAGCATCCCATGCCAGTTATTGCTGCAATCCACGGTTATGCTCTCGGCGGTGGATTCGAACTCGCCCTTGCATGCGATCTGAGGATATCCACGGAAGATGCTGTTCTGGGTCTTCCAGAAGTGACACTGGGTATCCTCCCGGGATTCGGAGGCACACAAAGGATGAAGGAGCTTCTGGGCGAGTCAATGTCTTTTGACTTCATCTCAAGGGGAAAGAGAATAAAAGGTTCCGAAGCGAAGGAACTTGGACTTGTCAATTATCTTTCCAGCAATCCGGTCGAACTTGCCTCACAAATAGCAGGGGAATATTCGGTATTGCCTCCAATCGCACTGAACTACATCAAGAAACTCACAAGGAAGAGGAATGACAGGCTGTTTGAAGAGGAAGCTGAATTATTTGGAAAAATTTTCGAAACGGCAGACCAGAAGGAAGGCGCCAAGGCATTTCTGGAAAAGAAAAAACCACAATTCACAGGCAGATAATTATAATCTGTCCCTCTTTATCACGGTGAGCGAGAAAACCCACTTCTTTAGGAGTGGGATGAGAGCGAACACAATCGTTAATAACCACGATACAATTACATAAATAGCATGTATAA
>JAJZXT010000160.1 GCA_021806355.1 Thermoplasmata archaeon | reverse complement strand
ATATCAAGAAAATGATTCCATACGAACCTGCATGATCCAATATGTTTCACGATGAGGGTTTCCTGATCCTCATTGGGATATATCCTGAATCTGTAGGCTTTGTACATGCTATTTGCGTGATTGTATCGTGGTTATTACATGTTGTGTTCGCTCTCATCCCACTCCTAAAGAAGTGGGTATTCTCGCTCACCGTGATAATTGAAACCAAAGCAAGGATTGAACATACTGAACAACAATGAGTTCACCAGAACAATTAAACCAAGTCTATGAGATATGGCAATCACAACAATAATAGGCGAAATCTGGCATCCATTCTGTGATATCCCCATCAATCGATCTCGGTTTCGTTTCTATTTCTCTCTATTCCTGAAAGCATTCCTAAAGGCAACAGCATAGAAATAAGACCATATTCCTGCGGATATCAAGATCCAAAAACCAAGGAACCCAACGATAAAACTGTGCCAGTATGGGTGATACTTCACCTGAGTTGATGCAAAATAGAGAGAAATGGGGAGTGATATGATTGCACCAGGCACCACTTCTAAAATTATTTTTGTTTTCCTTTTAATCATTTTTTCCTTAAAACAGCATATGGACTTAATAATATAAATGTTTCATGAATGTTGCAAAATGAAGAAAAAATATATGTTATCCAGACTCAGCCAAAAGTGTTGATGTTTGGGAGATTATTTAGTATGAATTATCGGTAGCATCACGTTTATCTATGCCTTCTGATTCTATTAATTATGTTCAGATTAAATCTTTAAAATCCCTGCTGGGTATCAATATGATTAATCCTGCTATCATCGCTATCACTGTTGCATAGAGATAAGAATAAAAAGGATCAAAAAAATAGAGAAACCCCATCACTATGTTCCCAAAGAAGAGCCCAGCACTTCTCGATGCAGTTAGTGCTCCCATTCCCCTGCCTTGTTCACTTCTTGGCTTGACTATGGTTATTAGGTTGGGTTCCAGTGTACTTATGGTTCCTATAGCCATTCCTATTAAGACAACTGCAAGGAACATTACAACAACACCCAAATTATATACATATGCCAGTCCCAGAACCAATGTACCAATTCCAGACAGTATATATCCCATAAATGCCAGTGATGGAATTAACTTGATTCTTCTCGATCCCACTACATATCCAAATAATGCCGATGCGAGCAGGAAAAATAAGTAAGAGGCAAAACCTAAAGCATCGCTCTGTGCCTTAGCTATTGTAAGTATTGGAAATCCTAAACTGTAGAAACTGAAACCATAAAGACCTGTTGCCAATATTACGCCATTATATGTTGAACGTTTGATTTCAGCCCTTGAAGTGTCATTTTTTTGTGATTGTTCCTTAACTTTCCTCGGTTTTTCTTTAATAAAAATCAATAATATTGTTGCCACGAATATTGGTATGGAAGTTAAAAGGATGATGTCAGAAAGCTTCACGTTCAGATGCAGAAGTATTAGGAGGATTGTTATGGATGCTACTCCACCCCCAACATCCAGTGCATTGAGGAATCCAAAGATCCGCCCTCTCGTTGCATCATTTGTTTCATCACTCAAGAGAGCTTTTCTTGCAGGAGACCTGAAATTCCTGGACAGCCAACCCGTTGTGAATAGAGCAGAACTTTGAATAAAATTAGTTGCGACTCCACTGAGTGAGAGGAATGGAATAAACGCGTTCCCTATTATCGCAATTTTCTTTCTTCCATATTTATCCGAGAGCCTGCCTCCTACGTATCCAAAAAATGCCCCTAATCCATATGAAACACCCATGATTATTCCATAAACATAAACGGGTGCATTAAACTGGAGAACCAAAAGTACAGGTAATACCGCTAAGACAGCCTGGTACCCCATGTCAGAGAAGAATGCCGAAAAAGAAATTAATAGAACATTCCTGTTCAGAAAATTACTCATAGCAAAATGAAAATTATCTTTGCTATATAAGCATTTCAAGAAAATGTTCCATTATTCTCACGTCTATTTGACTTGAGGTTCGAATTATTGCTTTTGCCAATCAACCATTATTATTGCAAATGCCATCCTCAAGGTTTTTTGCTAGGATCTGAATTATCGCCACTGCCATAAAGAATATCATCAAGATTTTGCTTGACGTCAATCTTCGGTTTGAGGATTCCCCCCGCTATGGATATGATAATTCCCACCACGGCCATTACAACGCCAACAATAAGGAGCAGTCCAAGTACTATGATAGTGTTAAGGTTCTGGGTAATTGTATACTGGTAATTTTGCTGTGTAGCGTTGAAGTAAATAACATAATAAGAACCAGCAGGCGCTGAATAAGTGGTAACAGAGGTTCCAATGCCTATTGAAGCATTCAAATTAGGCTTTATTCCGATCTGGTGGGCATTTGACTGGTTTACCTGAGAAATGAATTGTGCATTTATAACATAAAGAGAGTTGCCAGTTGTGATAATCTGGTATGACGAACTTAGATTGATTTCTGGGGAAACCCATTCATCTTTTGTAATGGGCGATTTTGAGAATGAGTAATAATTCTTTACACTGGTTGAAGTGATAATGATTGACGCGCTCACAAGCGCAATACCAATAATAAGAATTACCAAACCTCTGTGAAAGAGTTTCTTCCTCATCTATATTGTATCCATATTAACTATTAATTTTTTGCAGAGAACTCATTCCAGTTTCATTGATAGCCATTCGTTGCCAACATTCAAAATTTCATTTCTTCTGTTATCTACATATTCGTTGAGGTCCCTTGTCGATACACCTTCCTTAAATTGAAAGTTTTCTCCATCCTGCACTATTAGGTCGCTCAATAGCGCTTCTTCTGATTCTTCACGCGTTAAAAAATTTGAGCTGATAACTCCACTCTTTTTCATCTTTATCTTCTTGCTGAAGCTCTTCAGTGATCTGTATCTGGAATAATCCTGAAAACTCTTAGTCGTTTGAAATGCCATAAAGGAATTCCTGATTTTCTCCAGTATCAACTCCTGCGATTCCTTGATATTAAGGCTGGTCAGCGATGGATAAACTAAAAATGGAGTGTAAACTGCTCCCTGATGGATTGGAGAAAAGAAGTAAAAAGCCCGTGAATCCTTTATGTAAGAAGATTCCAGAAGCACTTTTGTATTGAATATCTCCGCCCTTTCCCCAAGATTAAGAAATTTTGAAGGCATAAAGTCATCTGGCAATCCCAGTGAATTCTTTACATGAAAGATCGAGCTGAATAAGTCAGAAGGTTTCGAAACATCCTTTGATATTTCCTTGAAGATTGCAATACTTATCAAATCTTCATTCGTGCAGCCACTTATAGAAATTTCTTTTGTTTCATAGGTTTTATCATCGGGATCAAAATCATATAATTCATACGAGAGCATATCTAATCTATCCTCAAAGTCATCGCTCTTATCGAACCTGATGTCAAACTCCGATAAAATCTCAAGAACTTCGCCAATTTTTGCCCCACAATTTATTGCTATCTGGCCAATGTTCAATGGAGAAAACGCATAGGTAAACTTGAACCCCAAGTAACCTGGATATCGCTCATCTATTATGATGTTCTTCGAATAACTCCTTATTGGTTTAATATCCCCCATATATTTTTTTATAAGGATACTTAAATTTTCGCTCATATTAACCACGAAAGGATTCTCGTTATTATCCAGATACGGTAATTATAAATAATTATATTCATTATTATAACTAGAGGTATCAGATGACTGGGGAAAGGTTCAATTATTATCTTAAGACAATTATGAATGCCACCCTGGCCGACTATTCCAGCATCTCTGAGTTGTTAGAGAATGACATGCAGTTATCAGAGGAAGAAGCAGGTGAGCTGGAGAGACTCATTGGCATTTATTTGAGTATCCATAATAAAAGCACAATCAGGGTTATTAACAGTGATACGGGAAAGGAAGAAGTGCCTCCAAGAACAAAGGAGGACGATTTTGGTGGGACATCCATATACCAGGGAGAAATGTTCGCCTATGGGCTGAAGTGGAAAATTTATACTCCATCAAAGGGGTTTGAAAAGACACCTGTTTCAAAATGGTATTACAATGAAAAGATTTCCACAATTCTTGATGACCTGCTTTCATCCGTGGTTCCTGGGAGAATAAAGAATTACTTTGGGCTTCCTCCATGGGTTCTTGGAACAATCCATGCCCCAGATAGCTACTATCTTCCTATAGCTGATATAATCAACCTGGCCATTGCAAGAAATGTCATTAAGGGATGGAATTCGCTTCTGGAGTTCGGTATTCCTAAAAAATATCTTGATGTCATAAGATCAAAGGATCTTGGAAACATAAACTGAGAAAATAGAATTGCAGCGAAAAATTGTGGGAATTAAATCGGGCGAATTTTGCAGGGATTTCGGGCAGGACGGTTTCATAATAAGAAATACAAGTTATGGCTGTGAGATAGATTGCTTTGAGGAATCACGATGCCATCTCATATCAGATAAAATTCCAGAGAGCCAAATTTTGTTCAGATCATCTGATTCCCATCTGGAACTTCTCAAGAATACCCTTAGTGACAGGGACCTTCTAATACAGGCAATTTCAATGTTCAATTGCGAAAGGTACTGGGAATATCACGAATTGCTTGAGAGAATATGGAAAAGTCAAGAGGGAAATGCAAAAAGGTATATTCAATGCCTGATACTTGTCGGGGTATCGCAGGTTAAGTACCAGATGAACCAGCCGAACATAGGAAAAACTGTATACTCAAGGGCATTGCGAGAAATGAGCAGGTTGAATGCACGTTTATCCAAGGAATCCTTCCCTGAGTGTTTTAGATATCCATTGAAGATTCATGATGCCGATGTGAGAGAGATGCTTGAAAACAACATTATGAAAAATATTATATGAATTAGTGATGAACAGCCGATGGAAACAATAGCCAACATACTAAATGACGAGTGTATAGGAAAGGAGATTCAAATTCACGGTTGGGTATATCGTGTAAGATCAAGCGCCAAATTGTGTTTTATTATTGTCAGGGACCATTCCGACGTTATTCAAACTGTGGGGAAAATTGAAGATTTAACTGAGGAACAGTTCAAGATCCTTTCAAGCCTAACCATCGAAAGCAGCTTAGAAATAACCGGCATAATATCAAAGGATGAAAGGGCTATAACCGGATACGAGATGAAGATAATTTCTTTTAAAATCTTTCAGAGGAATGACAACTTTCCCATTACAAAGGATCAGGGTGAGGAATTCCTTCTGGACAACAGGCACCTCTGGATAAGGAGCCGGGAATTTAACGCCATATTAAAAATACGATCGACAATCTTTAAAGCCTTCTCAGAATTCTTCTTTAACAGCGGATATTATGAAGTCCACCCACCAATGATGGTATCCTCCGCAACAGAAGGTGGATCAACTCTTTTCAAGGTTCCATTCTTCGGTGATACTGCATTCCTGACGCAGAGCTCCCAGTTCTACCTGGAAACATTCATTTTTTCTCTGGAAAAGGTGTTCACGGTTTCACCAAGTTTCAGGGCTGAAAAATCCAGGACATGGAGGCATCTGACAGAATACTGGCATGCTGAAGGGGAGGTCGCATGGATTGGCAATGACCAGATGATGGACATTGAGGAAGCGCTGATAAAACACATAATAAGGCAGGTTATAAAGGAAAATACACATGAACTGAATATTTTAAAGAGGGATATTTCTGTCTTGGAAAAATCGCTCGAACCTTTTCACAGGATGACATATTCCGAATTGATTAAAAAAGCCCAGAATTTAGGGCTTAACCTGAAGTTTGGAGATGATCTGGGTGCTGATGAGGAAAGGGCCATAATGGTTCACTTCGATAAACCTGTTTTTGTAACCAGTTTCCCTGAAGAACTGAAGACGTTCTATCACAGGCCGGATCCAGAAAATCCGGGATTCATTCTTTGCCACGATCTGCTGGCTCCTGAGGGATACGGAGAGATAATAGGCGGCGGCGAGAGGATATGGTCTCTTGATGAACTCAAGGGAAGAATACAGAAAGCAGGCTTGAAGGAAGAGGATTATTACTGGTATCTGGACCTGAGAAGGTATGGAAGTATCCCTCATTCAGGCTTCGGCCTTGGCCTTGATCGCTTGTGTCTGTGGCTGATGAAGCAGGAAAATATCAAGGAAGTCATAGCTTTTCCAAGAACTATAAGGAGATTACGACCGTAGGTAATCCAAATTGGCAAACAAATTCAAGGGAGTTCTAAGATCCGGACAGGCTGATGGCATCCCGGTCTGGTTTATGAGGCAGGCCGGCAGATACATGAAATCATACTCGTCCATCAGGGAGAATTATTCCATGAACCAGTTGTGCAAGGATTACACAATGGCTGCCAGGGTAAGTTATCTTCCTGTCGAAGAATTAGGCGTTGACGCAGCCATCGTTTTCTCAGATATTCTGCTGATTCTAGAAAATATGGGTTATTCCGTGGATTACCCCGGAAATGGCAGTCCAATTGTCAGCAAAACAGAACCAGATGTGGATCAAAAGTTCAAATCTCACGCAGCCGGGGTAATAGAAAAATTCAGGCAAATTCACGGCGATTTTCCAATAATTGGATTCACGGGTGCACCGCTCACCATTCTTTCGTATGCGATGAACGGAAGATCTGATCCGGAATTAATGGCCACGAGAAAGGCAATTGCTGCTGACGACAAAGATGTAAAGGGTCAGATCGAGATACTCAAGGAATATCTAATAATGGACATTCGAGAACAGATAAGGGCAGGCGCTGAGGCAATCCAGATATTTGACAGCTGGCTCGGATTTCTTCCCTATTCATTTGTCAGAGATTATTATTCCGGGATCCTGCAGGAAATCACATCGGAAATCCACTCTGCTGGGTCGAAACTCATATTATTTTCCACGGGCACACACCATCTATGGGAAATTTTCAGGGAAATCAACCCGGATGCATTAAGCATAGATTGGAGATCTGAAATATGCCATGCCCAGGAATATTTCGGAAAAGACATGATTATTCAGGGCAATCTTGATCCCGCAATAGCTGCAAGCGGTCTCGGATTGAGCTTAATGCAGACAAGGAAAATTCTGCAGAACTTGAAATGGAATGAAAACTATATTTTTAACCTGGGACACGGTGTTTTGCCGGAAACTGATCAGGCCACATTGAAAGGAATAGCTGAAGAGGTTCATGCATGGAAAATAAAGAACGAATAGCCATAATTATGGCATCTTACGGAAGTCCCGAGAGCAAAGAGGATTTGATGGAATATCTAAGAGACGTCTTCAATGGGAGGGACCCTCCTGAGTTTGCCGTAAAAGATACCGAGAAAAAGTATGCCACAGTGGATTTTATTTCACCCTCCGGCAAAATAATAAAGAATATCAGGGAAGGCGTGGAAAAAAATCTCCAAGGAGGAGCACCTATGGGCAATGTCATAATTGTCAATGCGTTCAAGCACTGGAAACCTTCTCTCATGGAGACAGTAAAAACTCTTGATGATCAGGGAATCAGGAAAATAAAGGTTCTACCACTCTTCCCACTGAGGGCTTCAAGCATTTATGACAGTTACATAGTTCCTCTTTTGGATTTTATGAGGCAGAATAACATCAACATGAAGGTTGATCTAATTTCGGGAATCTGCAGGGACAAGAATTTTGTTAAGATCTGGGCTGATAGCGTTTCAAAGATATTCAAGAAGGGTGACTTTCTTCTGTTTACCGCCCATAGCTTGCCTAAATTGAAATCGGAAGAACAGCAGTACATAGAAGACTTTGAGGAAAGCGCAAGAGAAATAGCAAAGGCACTGAACACCAAAGATTTTGCAACGGGATTCCAAAGTCAGGGAATGTATGGAAGGAATTGGTTGGGACCGAGCATTTACGAAGTTTTGGAAGATGTGAAGGAAGATAAACTTAAAAGGATCATAACCGTACCAATAGGATTCCTCTATGATCACCTGGAGATTCTCTATGACCTTGACTTATTGTTTGCGAAAAAGGTTCGAGACGATGGCCTGGAATATACAAGAGCGGCATCACCAAATGCCAGTGAATCGTTTATCAAACTGCTGGGGTCATTGATAGAGAAATCTATAAATCAAGAACGAGGAGACCTCTGACGGCAGAAAAATAAAATCATAAAATCGATAGCTGCCTTACCCGGCTTTCTCCTCTTCTATAGTCCATTAGAATGATAAGTTTATTTACTATTGTTATATAATACGATAACTATGAAGGCAAAGGAAGTCCTGAACCTTCTGCAGATATCACGAAAGACACTTCATGTTTATTCACATAATGGAAGGATCAGGTATACCGTTATGCCTAACAAGCGGTACGATTACAACGAAGAGGACGTTTACAAG
>JAJZXT010000158.1 GCA_021806355.1 Thermoplasmata archaeon | reverse complement strand
TACAATAATGAAATGAGGGATAAGGCCTATCTATTGCATGATTTGAGTAATGTGATTAGAAGGTTGTAGTAAATCAACCATCTATTTCCGCCATAGGCTTCAATATTGGAAATGTCGTTATGGATAACGATTGGAACAATAAAGATATTAACCCTAAAATCATATTAACCTTAGATTGTCACATTCATTCAGAAGAGCTATTATAAGGAGAGATGGCGATGAAAAATCGGTATCCTCAATCATAGGCACCATACTCATGATTTCAATAACCGTGGTACTGATAGCGACAGTTGCAGTTTATGCTGAGAGCTATATTCAGAATTTGCCTCCGCCCCCACCATCAGTCACACTCATAGTCATGAATGAATCTACACCGAATGGATATTATTATAATATAACATTCAGAACTGTTTCAAGCCCAATAAATCTCTATGATATTGAGCTCCAATTCAATGGCCCGTCTGGATATTCTAGTATACCGCTCAGATCAGGAGTGTCTAATTTCACAGAGGGTGGATTCACGATACAATACCGCAACAACAATCTATTCACCACATTTACAGACTTCACAAAGATTAACACGTCTCTGGATATTGAGTTTAAATCGACAAATAACGCTTCCAGCTATTTTTTCTACAACGTTAATGTCATAGATATGGCTATAAACAAGGTCATTGGCAGTGGATATCCACAGAGAACAGTCTAATCAAATCAGAAATCATTAATGTAGATTTCATAACCTTATTAGATCCACCATCGTCAATTTGAAAAAAAACTATTTAATATGATAAATCATAGAGATTGGTGTCTATCTCCCCCATAGAATACAGATATGGAAGAAAAAGTGTAAAAGATATTTTTAGTGAGGAAAACAGGATTAAACTCATGCTTGATGTCGAGCTCGCCGTTTCAACTGCTCAGGAAGAAATGTTATTGATTCCAGAGGGTTCTTCACGGAAACTCAAGGATGCCATTGAAAAGGGCATTTCTCCGCATAGGGTGAAAGAGATTGAGGAGGAGATTCGGCACGATATAATGGCCCTAATAACTGCAATCGCAGAAAAAGATACAGGATTGAATTTTCTCCACTTTGGAATCACTTCCAATGACATCAATGACACTGCCACTGCATTGCAGATAAAGGAATTTTTCAAATATCTCCTCGATGATTTATATGAATTGCAGGAGGCATTTGCTAAGCTGGTTAGGAAATACAAACTCACGCCTATGCTGGGCAGGACACATGGACAACATGCAAGCCCCATAACCTTTGGCCTGAAAATGGCCAGCTATCTTTCCGAAATCAACAGGCACATTGAGAGATCCGAAGAAATACTACCAAGAATTCTCGTAGGGAAGGCTCTTGGACCAGTTGGCACTGCAGCTTCTATGGGTGAGTCGGGGCTGGAAATCAGTAAAAGGGCAATGAAGAGGCTCGGCCTTGGAAGTGAGATCGCCACTGGGCAGATAGTTTCCCGGGACCGTTATGTTGAGTTCTTGAATATGCTGTCTGGCATCGCTGCATCCCTGGAGAAATTTGCAACGGAGGTCAGGAATCTCCAGCGACCGGAAATTGGGGAGGTTATGGAAAATTTTGATTCCGGAAAGCAGGTGGGTTCTTCCTCTATGCCGAGTAAGCGAAATCCTATTGATTCGGAGAATGTGTGCAGCCTTTCCAGAATAATTCGATCAATGGTGACTCCTGAAATTGAGGGATCAATCACCTGGCACGAGCGAGATCTCACCAATAGTGCCCTGGAAAGGTTTACGATTCCGTATTCATGTATATTAACCGATCATATTCTTGTCAAGAGTACAAAGATATTCACCAATCTTTATGTTGATGAGAAAAGGATGCTGCAGAATCTTGATAATTCCCCATTGTCTATATCAGAGAGGGTCGTTACTGAACTGACGCTGTCAGGCTTGAACAGACAGGATGCACACGAACTTGTGAGAAAAGCCTCAATGAATTCATATGCAATGCGCAAAACTTTTAAGGAGGCTTTGATTGAACAGAAGGTATCAGATCATATAGCAGAGGATCGATTGGGTGAGATTCTTTCACCATCCTCATTTATCGGTTCCGCGGGAATAATATGCGATGAGATCTTGAAGGAGGCTATAAAAAATGGAAAAAGGTCAAAATGAAGTAGTAAAAGAAAGCGTTCATCTGGATGTCATCACGAGAGAGATAATCTTGGAAGAACTGCAGAAATCTGAAAAGTCGATATCGGGCCTCCAGAAAGCCCTTAAGGAAAGGGGTTATAATTACCACAGACTGGTTCTGACAGGCTACCTGAATGCCCTTGTTGATCTTGGAATACTATCTGAGAAGGAGATAAAGCCTTCAAGGATCTATTCTATAATGGAAAATCCCCAGAAGGATATCTATTACTTTCTTGGAGAATCCGTCAAAACATTTAAGGAAGAAGACGCTGGAGACGTTTGCCTTCTTGTCCTGACGTTCCTTTTCAACAGGCCTATTTTTATGAGAGAAATTGAGAAATGTGGCGTGGATCTTCCGAGAAATTACAGGAAATCGAAATCTCCAAAAAGGGAGGAATTCATCAGAAACCTCGATAACAACGGCATTAAGATCCCACCAACGAACATGCTAATTGAGCCTTCTTTCAAGAATAATGAGATGCTGTTAAGAGCCATTAAGACAATACTTTCTTATTCCTATGACATAGCAAGATATTCATCCTCAGATACTGAATATTTCCAGAGGACTCTTGAAGAGTTGTCGTAGAACAAATTAATTTAATATCTGAATAAGATACTGAATGAATGAGACATCTATCTGGAGATTCAGCTTATAACGGTAAATTGCCGGTTGGTTGCCAGATGTGCGCCAGGGGTGCCAAGATGGTGCTCTTTGTCTCAGGTATTTGTGACGCAAAGTGCTTTTATTGCCCACTTTCTGAGCAGAAGAAAATGAAGGACGTGATGTACGCAGATGAAATGCCACTTTCCAATATGAGGGATGTCATTTATGAAGCAAAGATGATCCAGGCCACCGGTACCGGGATTACGGGTGGGGATCCATTAAAATATTATGAAAGAACCTCGGAATACATTAAGATATTGAAGGAAGAATTTGGACCATCCCATCATATTCATTTATACACCATAAGCGGCTCAAAGGAAGCCATTGATACCACAGCAAAGGCGGGCCTGGATGAGATAAGATTCCACCCTCCTGAGGAAATATGGAATATGATGGATCGATCAGTCTTCAAGGATCGCATAAAGTGGTCAAAGGATAATGGAATGGTTGTCGGGATAGAGGTGCCAAGCTTGCCGGGAAGGGAGAAAGAGACTCTTGCCCTTATTGATTTTGCCAGGAGAATGGAAGTCGAATTCATTAATCTCAACGAATTGGAATTTTCAGAAACTAATTTCGAGAACCTGCTTGGAAAGAATTACAAAATCAAAAGTGATTACGAGTCCGGGGCGAAGGGAAGCCAGAACCTTGCCATCAAGATGGTAAAGGAGCATCCAGACTATGCTGTCCATTATTGCTCTGCGGCATTCAAGGATGGCGTTCAACTGAAGAACCGGTTGAAAAGAAGGGCTAAAAATGCAGCAAGATCAATTGACGTTGTTACAAAGGATGGGACCATAATAAAGGGGATAGTTGAAGGAGCCAACATTTATGAGATCAGGGAAGAACTGATCAGGCTTGGCGTGAACCAACTGGACATACACATTAACCCGGTAAAAAAGAGGGTAGAGATACCTCCATGGATCATGGAGGATCTGAAGGGAAAAATAGATTATGACCTCTATGAAATAGAGGAATATCCAACATGGGATGCTATAGAGGTTGAAAGAGTCAAGATTTAGTGACTAATTCCAACTCCTCAATGACGATTGATCCTGTTGATCCAGAGAAATTTATTTTCGATTTCTTTATGTTGAGTTTTCCTGAACCATAACTTATCACGAATGACTCATATTCACCGCCTTCCCCTGTGATGTTTATTCCATACCTTTTCCTTATTTGCTTTAGATCTTTCAAAGTGTCTTGATTTATTTCCTTCCCAAGGAAATCCTTGCCCAGTCCCTCTGCTGATACCGAAACTATGATCGCACCAATGTTTCTATTTATAATTTCCTCCATTACGGTATCCTGGTCAACTCTCCAGAGCGGGGAATAACACAGCATCGAAAGTTCAGTGCATAGAATTTCAAGCCTGTTTCTCTGGTAGTTCGAGGCTATTGCACCATTTATCAAAGCCAGATCCTTATTTTTACTGGAAATGTCTTCAATTATTCCCATGAATTGATCTTCACTACAAAATTTAGTATTTAATCCGAGCAATTCCGCAACCTTAGATGCATGTCTGGCATTTGGAACATGGAACATGGGAGAGTCTTCCTCTGGTATGACCGTGATACATGTGATTATTTCAAAACCCTGTTCCATGGCGATCATTGCCGAAAGAAAAGAATCCTTTCCCCCTGATAAAAGACTTATAGCTTTCATTGTGAAATCAAGCTTATATATTGTTTAAATATATCAAAAAGAGCTTTATGGTACTTAAAAAAGGAGACATTGCACCGGAATTTGAGACCGTTGATTCGAACTTGAAACCAAAGAGATTAAGGGATTACAGGGGAAGCAAGGTTGTCCTGGCATTCTTCCCAGGAGCATTCACCGGAGTGTGCACGAAGGAAATGTGTAACTTCAGGGATTCTATGCAGAATTTTAATAAATTTAACGCTAAGGTAGTGGGAATTAGTGTTGACCAGCCATTCTCGTTGGCACAGTTTGGAAAAGAAAATGGATTGAACTTTGATCTTCTGAGCGATCATACCAGGGAGATCAGCAGGATGTATGGAGGCCTTCACAATGACTTTGCAGGCGCAAAGAACCTGACCGCGTCCAAAAGATCGGTATTCGTTCTGGACAAAGATGGCAAAATTATTTACGACTGGGTATCTGAAAATCCCGGTGTTGAACCAAATTATAAGGAAATTGAAACTACCCTTCAAAAGTGAATAATCCCTGAGCCTTACGATTTAGGATTCCAAAAATTTTCTTATGATCCCCAATATTAGATCATTTTCCTAAAACATTTGTAAAAATTAATATCTGTATTCTGCATTGTACGACGATAGCTTTGGTTATAGCATTTATCTTGATTAAGGAAAAGCCGGGTTTCGAGGTTGAATTACAGGAAAAAATAAGGAGTATCAGCGGAGTTGTTGAAATCTATACCCTGTTCGGTGAATATGATATCATAATCAAGGTTGATACAAAGGATTACAAGGAACTGGAGCAGATAATTATCAAGCAGATAAGAAACCTGCCGGGGATCAGCGACACAAAGACCCTGACTGGTATCACACTATAGATGGAGTTTCTTTTACCCTCTTTTTATGAAGCCAAATTTGCACTCTTTACAAATTGCAATTGATTTTTTTCTGTCATAGTTAAGTAATAGTTTGCAATTAAATATAATGAAGCAGTTAATGCGAATGATTGCGGTTGCAGTCATAGCGGCCGTTGTTTCTATACCCGTAGCATATTATGTCATCAATCTCAATTCCCAGCCAAGTTCATTAAATGTATCATCATTCATACCATCTAACTCAACAGTTGTCATGAGGTACAACGTAAATGGCAGTTCCTATTACCTCTCAGCGAGCAACGGTTCATATGGAGGAATAATCCCAATATCTTCAACTTCCCTTCAATCCGGGCTGAATTCAATATCTTCCGGATCTAACCTCCCGGGAACCGGCCAAATGTCAATAAACTATTATGGTTCAAACGGAGGATATAATATTTACGCGATATCGAATCTCTCAACTGGGAATATTTCATCCCAAAGACAGAATATCTCAATTTCAAACCTGAATCCAACAATACTCTTGAAATTGCTGATTACCCAAAATTCTTCACTCTATTTCTCACCGCTGTCCAGTGGAGAAGTAATTATTGGTGACCTTGGTTTTATAAATGATTCTATCGCCAACCACAATGCAGGCAGGTTCTATAAAGATTATAATTTTCTCCCGGCAAATCAGAACCTTTCCTTTGTTATAGCCTTGAATGGAAGGAATTCCGTATCTATTCATGGAATGGTCAACTATACTCATACTTCAATTTCCATTCAATCTGGCTTGAATTTATCTGATACCATGATGAAATACGTGGCAAATACCCTGAATGAAACAGGATTGAACTCAGAAATTACAGTAACCGACAACACTATCCTATTTTCGATCAACATTGGATTGAGGCAATATGGCGAACTCTTGAAAATGGTTCTAGTTCTCTCAGAAACTTCAAGATCGATATCGGTGGTTTGATCTGTTCAGGACACTATCAGTTTTTTTTCAGTCATATTCCTATTATTTCAAAAATTATTACCGCTCCAGAAGTTTCTATATCATGCTCACAATAACGCTCCTTGTTTCCGCTCTTCTATCATATTTTTCTTTTGTGTACATAACAAAATTGCCATCATTATTCCCCAGCTTCAAGGGTTTCTTCAATACTCCCGGATTTTCTGAAAGACTAACCGGTTTTCTCTGGTCCTTTGTTCTGCTAGACCTCCCTGTGTTCGCGTCAGTTTTCTTTGGCTCCCCTGCGATATCCAGTGAAATAGAGACAAGAACCGCATTCTATGTCTTTCCGCTGCCTATTCCAAGGTATATCCTCCTGCTTTCGAAATATTTTGCAGCAGTTTCGGTGACAATCATAGTTATTATGATATATATACTCGTTCAGGGTTTCGTTTTTTACTCTATTTTTCATGGGATTATCATCCAGGCCTATTTCATAAGCATGGGGTTGACGATACTTTTTATATTTTCCATCGTGGCATTAACGTTCCTGATCAGTACGATTTTCAACAAGAACACTTACGCGTATATTTCCGTATTTCTCCTTTATTTTCTGATTTTCAATGCATACACCATAATTTCAGATGTTCTCTACAAGGTTGTTCCATATTACCTTCTTAACAATTCGGCAACAATTATAGAGAGGGTATACCTCAATTTATCCACAGGATTTGGCAACTCTTCGGCATCACCTTATGGTGCGGGGACCTCTGATATCATCTCTTCATCGCTTGTTATGCTGGTATATATCGTTGTTTCGCTTGCGGGTGCGTTAATACTGTTCGAGAGAAAGGAGGTAAAATAGTGCCGGAAATTGAGATCACTGACCTGACAAAGAATTTTGGTAAGATAAAGGCACTTTCATCATTCAACCTAAAGATCGATAAACCCGAATGCGTGAGCATACTTGGCCCTAACGGGGCTGGCAAGACAACCCTTCTTAAGGCTCTCACAAACATCATCAAGCCTTCATCCGGTTCCGTAGCCATTAACGGAATAACTGTTTCGGAAAATCCAATGAAGGCTTTGCAATATGTTGGTTCATTGGTAGAACAGCCGGAGTTTTACCCATATCTTACCGGAAGGGAGATTATTGAATTTGCTGCAAGAGTGAAGGGTGCCAGCAAATCCCGGATAAAAGATGAAATGGAATACCTGGTGGAACTCCTCTCAATGAGCGACTACATTAACAGAAAGACCGGAACATATTCCCGTGGCATGAAACAGAGGGTTTGCCTTGGCGTTGCACTTGTTATGAAACCAGAAATCCTGATCCTCGATGAACCAACATTCGGCCTTGATCCGAGAGGAATGAAGGAGGTAAGGGATCTTATCAATAACCTGAGACTGCAGAAAAGCTCAATTATTCTAATGAGCACTCACCTTATATCGGAAGCAAAAGAGGTCTCGGACAGAATAATAATTGTTGACAGGGGAAGGAAGATTTACGATACGACTAATGAAGATAACAGAAATATCCTGAAGATCACGCTGGAGGAGCCAATCGACAAAAACCTTAATCTCAACGCTAATGAACAGGTTTCCATTAAAATTCTTGGAGATCAAGCTATATTGGCTGAAATGCATGGTGGGATAAGCCACTCAACCGCGCTTCGGCTCCTTGTGAACGCAGGTCTCAAAATAAAGTGGATTGAACCTTACAACGATATTGAAGCAAAGTACCTGGAATCGGTCTCCACGTGATTATTACTGTATAGAATAACTGATTAGAAAATTAATTAATATTTGAGGGAAATCGAATTCTCTAGATGACAGAATCTACAGCTAATGTGGGAAAAACTCTCGTTGTTAAGGTCGGGGGATCTATCCTTAAGGATCGGGCATATTTTATCAGGGTTGCAAGATCACTTTCTGAAAAGAGCAGGAAATGTGACTTCCTCCCACCTCTAAAGAAGGTGGGCTTCCTGCTTCACAGACCATACTCGATCCCAATTCCACCCCAGGAGTTGCCCCCTGCCTCTGGGTAGGTTGGTTACGGAGGTATCGATTTCCACAGGCGTAA
>JAJZXT010000050.1 GCA_021806355.1 Thermoplasmata archaeon | reverse complement strand
CTGGGAGATCAAAATAAAAATATTTAAACCGTTGATGGCATTTCCCTTTTGCTGGGTCTGTAGCTTAGCCAGGTAGAGCGATGGACTCTTAATCCATAGGCCGGGGGTTCGAACCCCTCCAGACCCGCTCAATTTTATCCGGGTTCATCATTTTTATCATATTTCTTTCCTCACGAAAAAATTTGCTGAGCCTCTTATTCACGCTGTTTGCAAGGTCATCCCTGTTGACATGGGTGTATATCTGAGTGCTTGATAATGACGCATGGCGTAGCTGGGTTTGCACATAACGTATATCCAGAGGTTCGATTCCATTCTCCTGATCCCCTGCAAGCAGGAAGGTAGCAACCCAGTGCCTTGCAGCATGTGGGTGCCAGCTTGGGGCCACCTGCTTGCCCAGATTGGATATGTGCTGCCTCAGGTACTCATACGATACCCTTCCAGCTGCTGATGTGAAGAGTGCAGAAGGATCTGTCCCTCTCCTGTATAGGAGATATTTCTGGATGCTGGTAATGCAGTCATCAGAAAGGCCCACGACGCCATCTTCCCCTCCCTTTTCAGAATGCACAAATATTCCGGAAGATCTCATGTCCTGGAGATTCAGCTTCACGACCTCGCCTATCCTCAGGCCCCCGGAGAACAGAAGCCTCATGACTGCCCCATCCCTTGCTGCAACTTCCCTGTTGGATTGTGTGTCAGCAGCCTGAATGATCCTCTTTACCTCCTCGTTGGTTGGTATCCATGAAATTGCCCTCCTTTTCTCAGGCTGCTTCGGGATCTTGATCTCAACTGCAAAGCCATGCCTCTGCTTCAGGAAGCGGAACCACTTCATCAGGGCCTTCCTGGTGACATTCAATGTGGATCTCTGTATCTTTCCCTCATGGAGCTTGTCCAGGAAATAATTCCTTACATTCTCAATTGTGGGGTTCATGATATCAAATTTCCCTGAAAGTTCTCTTATCTTTCTGGAATCCCTCTTAATGGTGCTCATGGAATATGTCCCTTCGAAAAGGGCCCATTCCTGGAACTCCGATATGTATGTTTCCAACTGATCCTTATTCATCTATTCCAACCTCCACAAATCCCTTTCCAGTCTCGTATTTGAATCCTGCCTGTCCCATCTTCTCCACGAGTTCTTTCATCCTATCATCGGCCAGATTAGCCCTCACGATGTACCCGTCCCCCATCTTCTGGAGGCTGTATTTTTTGTTCCTGACCAATGCATCAAGGAAGCTTTTCCTCTCGTCTGGGGCCATTTCCCGGGCATCCACCTTTTTTTCAATATTAACTTCATTGAGACTGGTGACATCAGGTGCGAAATGTGATACAATTCTCTCAAAGAACAACTGGACTTTTACAAGGTCAAGCGAACCATCCTTCTCTCCAAGGAAATGTACCACTTCCCTATACTTCATATTGAGGAACTCGAGATATTTCATAGTCTCCTCATCAATGGAGAACTCCTGGATCATATTACACCCCTTTCAATTTTTTCAACCCTTATCCTGGTCCTGCACTTGTGGCACCTGATTATTCCGGGTTTGGTGCTTCCCCTTTCCCAAGAGAATTCACATTTTGGGCAAGTGACATACTCTCCTGTCCTGATTCTCTTGTTCATGAGATTCTTCCTGTTCAGGGATAATTCTTCAATAGTTCCCGGAGGAAGGATCAGCATTCCGTCCTGGTCAAACCAATTCATTGAACATTCCTCCATCTCAGTGCTATGTTGAGGGGTTTCCCACAATTCCTGCAGCCATCATAATCTTCGAAATAGTGTCCGGTTCTCTTGCAAAACTCATTCTTTCTCTGTTTTCTTATTTCTTTCAGAAATCTATCCATTCTCTCTTCATCCATTTATTTCACCTCTTTGTTTTCGTATTCGTCCAGTCTGGCCTGTTCGTTCTCCTTCCTCATCTTCTTCATGATCTTCAAAAAGTCCGTTGTTGGCGTCATGCTGTCACAACTCCATCCGTGAGGATCTTCACATCGTATGCACTTGGCATCTTGCATCCGCTGTATGAACAGATGGGTCTGTCCTCGGTGATCCACACAACTTCCATTCCTATCTTCAGATCCTGGAATGCTTCCAGATGTTTCCTGCAAAGCTTCCTTGTCATTTCTGGCACCTCTTCACATACGACACAACATGGTTGTAGAACCTGCTCACAAGCGATTTAAACTCCTCAAAATTCATGCTACACCTTCCATTTCTTCAAACATCCTGTTCTCTCTGTCTACCCTTGCAAGAGATTCATAAAGTTCCTTGTTAATGTCCAGAGGCGTGCAATCCCTGAAAGCATCCATCCTTGAATCGAGATCAAAAAATGATGGCATTATGTCATATCCAAAGAAAAATGCAATAGATTCAGAGGCCACCTTGTCAGGAGTTGCACCCTCCATCCAATCTTCCTCTATTCTTCTTGATGCTTCCTCTTCAAGACGGCTGTACAGATAGTCCGATATCTGTATGGTTTTCATGCAGGGGCCTCCACATTGTGGGCCTTCTCATGTTCATCAATGAGTCTCAAAATTGTTGAAGAGTAAGATACAGTTTTATTCTCTTCAACCGAAAACCTAAACTTAATTTTTGTTAGATTTTCCCACACTCCTTCATCAACAACTATCAATTTTCTTGACGACATTTCAATCATCTACTTTCTACTAAACGTTAGATTGTATATAAGGTTTATTCAATCTATAATATAGTATATTGAACAAATTGTATAATCTAATTAGCAACTAACTATTATCTTTAATATGGGAGATGCTCTTGACATTCCTTATGCCAATACAATTTTAATTAGATTATTAAATAAAGGGGGAAAGGGCAAGAAATCTGATATTATAACTAAAGAAGATAGCTGGACTACTTGGTCAAAATCTATAGATAAGTTATCAGTACTGGGATATTTGACAATAGAAGAGACAATAAAGGGAAGAAGAACTTATGATATTTTCTTAACAGACAAGGGCCATCAGGTAGCAGAACAGCTCCTGAATGCAGAACTCGCAGCGAAGGGGACTTTTAAGAAGTCTTTTTTCTCAAGGCAACAGCTCATCATAATGCTACTGGGAGATAGGGGGAAATTAACTGTGGGCCAAATTAAAGAAGAGATCCCAGGATCCTATGACGATATCAAGGAGCTTGAAGAAATGAAACTCGTGAGGTCAGAGGTTGACAACGAGTCATATCCTCCTGAGAACTATTTTGTATTAAGCGAGAAAGGAGAGGAAGCATACAAAGAAATAAGGATATTGGAAGGAAAAATAAAGAGGTGAAAAATGAATCTTGACGACTTTATTAATGCTATTGAGGCCATTCCAGGAAGAGGATTTCGATTGGACAATAACCAAAAAATTGTCATTAGTCATGGAGATGGCCCATTATGGGTTATCGCAGGTCCAGGTTCTGGTAAAACCGATTCCATTGTATTCCGATGTTTGAAATTGCTTGTGGTTGATAAGGTTTCACCTGCGAGCATCATATTAACTACCTTTACAGAAAAAGCAGCTAACAATCTACAGACCAGAATTTCCCAATATATGCAGTATTTAATTGCTATAGACAAGTCATTAGAGACTATTGTATACAACAGGATAAGGGTTGATACCCTGCATGGTCTGTGTAATGATAGAATGCAAGAGTTTAGATTCACAGGTTATCAAAATTATAGATTACTGGATGACATCGAACAGAGATTGTTTATAATTGAACATTCCTCTTCAACCAGTTTAGATAGTACTGTGTCTCAAAACTATGATGATTTATGGCCAGGGTTTCCGTATGTTTTTGCTATTTTCGATCCATTGACCACAAGTATATGGAATCCAAACTCCGGCAGACCACCAAACAGAAATATTAAAACCAAAGGACTTTCTAAACTTTTTAACAGAATTGTAGAAGACCGATTGGATACCAATGCAATGTATGCAGAGGGAGGGTCTTGGGAAACTTTAGTTAAAGCATATGAAGAATATAGAAATAAATTGTTTGACAACTACAGATGCGATTTTGCTCATGTCCAACTTAAATTCCTAGATTTTTTGAAAAGCCAGCAATCAAGTCTCTTTCTGTATGGCGACGGAACAGATCAGTATCCTGGCGTCAAGCATGTTCTTGTTGATGAGTATCAAGACACAAACCAAATACAGGAAGAAATATATTTCAAGCTTGCAGAGAATAGCAAGAATCTATGTGTTGTAGGTGATGATGATCAGGCTCTTTACAGATTTAGGGGAGGTACCGTTGATTGCATGGTGAATTTTGAAAATTCATGCCAACAAAAATGGAAAATACCAGAGATAACTAGTGTATTCTTATCTACAAACTATAGATCCAATCCCGGAATTATAACTTTTTATGATGGATATATGAGATCTTTCCAAGAAATGAGCCTCCCGGGGGCAAGAGTTCGGGGAAAACCTCCCTTAACTGCAGGTTCTGCCATTAACGGATCTTACCCACCAGTAGCTATTCATAGAGGAAAAAATGCAGATGAGGTCGCCGAATTCTTCGCAAACATGTTGGAATATCTGCTTGACAAACAGTTGATACATGATTATTCAGAATGTGTTCTTCTCCTTCACAGTACTAAGAGAAGTAAATATAAAGCTGGTCCATTCATGGACGCTTTGGAAAATCACAACATCCCGTATTACAACCCAAGATCAAAAGGGTTGCTTGAACAGGAGGAGATCAAAGTTATTCTTGGGGGTCTGCTTAAAATTATTGACCCCTCTTCAACTGCTCAAAGAGCCGTAAAATTTCCTGCAATCAGAGAAATATGTGACGAATGGAGAGGGGAATTTGATAGGGTTGCAGCTAATAATAAAGATCTTAGAGATTATGTGACAAGTTATGCAAATTCCATATTGAGAATGGGCCCAAGTACATCTGTCGGAGTGAATCTTCTGGAAATTTTTTACGATCTGCTGAATTTTCCACCCCTTTCAGATTGGATTGATGATCCCGAAAGATCTACGAGAATAGGGGTCGTGTGCAATGTGCTTGATGCGTATTCGAATGTACCAAACTCCAAAAACACAAAGAATATGTTGGGATTTTTGTATACCAGCAGTAATGTCAACCAAGGAATAAGTTTCACTTGGAGGAAAAATTTTTACTACTCTTTATTGGGACTCTTGGCTTCAGAAGGTCTCAATGAGGCTGAGGATGAGATAGAGAATTTCCCACGAGGAAGAGTTCCGATTATGACCATTCATCAATCAAAAGGCTTGGAATTTCCTTTAGTTTTTGTCTATGGTTTATCTTCAGCCATAGTTGATATGGCATCTGTCCAAATGGAAAGCGATTTTGCCAAGTTCTCCAGAAATTCGAATAATTCATCAACAAGATTTACGACAGAACAAAAAGTTAAACAGGATCTTGTTAGGCGGTTCTTTGTTGCCTATTCCAGAGCACAATACGCTCTCATTTTATTGGCAAAAAGAACGGAGTATACGAGACCAGGAGTGGGATTCGGTGGAGACAGCAATTGGACTGTTTTTGGAAACACAATTGAAATTTAGGGGGATTGTATGGACTCATTTGATAGATATAAAGATTTAAACGTGAGACAAATTACAACGAATGATTTAAAGAGGAAATACAGTGTGACTGCAGATGTGCTATCATACAGAAGATGCCCAAGATTATATGCAAGTCAATCGATAAGGAGTTTTGCTCCTGCTCAGCCATCACAGAGATACGTGGGTTCAATGATACATCAAGTACTGGACAGAGCGCACCTACAATATTCTGGAAGGATAAGTAACGCAACAGCCAATCAAATACCTAACGATGATCAAATTAGGATTTATTTTAACGAGGTTGACAGTGCCCTGCGTGCTCATGGAATAAGGCCTTTTAATCCAGAACTAGGGGAATATGTACTCAAGCTTTTGCAAAGATTCAATCGAATTGAAGGGAAAGATCTGTACCCTCGTGTAAAAGATACTGAACACAAATTGCAGAGCGATAGAGGCAGGTATATACTTCATGGGGTTGTTGACGTATTAGTATCTCCGACAGGATCCGATAGCAGGGATGTCGAAATTTGGGATTACAAAGGCACCAAACGTCCAATAGAGACTACTGGTTTTGGAAAGAAGATACTAGAAGATTACAAATTTCAAATGCTGGTATATTCCTCTCTTTTTAAAATGAGAAATGGATACTATCCGTCAAAAGGGGTGATTTATTTCCTTGGAGAACTGCGGGGACAGACTATTACTTCTCGACCATCCTCAGCTGTACTAGAAGTCCCGCTGGACGATGCAGAAATGAATAAGGCATTACAAAGTTTCGATAACACTGTCAGTCAAATTGAAACTTCAAAGGACACGAACAACTGGCCACCCCCATCAAATGGCGCTGAAACGGCCGGAAGAGAAACTTGCGATGCGTGTGATCTCAGAACCAGTTGTCCTAAGGAACGAAATAAATATCATCACAGAATACCCGGCAGTAAGTGATTCATCATGTTGCAGGCTCAAATTGAAAGTGTATCTGAAAAGATAACTCCAAGGAAATTATTGCTGATTTCATGTTCTGCCACAAAACGTGATCTTAAGGATCAGCCAGCCTTGCAGGTATATGATGGCCCGAGTTACAGAATCATTAGAAAGTATCCTACAGATAAGATTGATATTCTCATTTTATCTGCAAAATACGGATTAATTTTTGCCAATCATAAAATTTCAGTTTATGAACAAAAAATGAATGATCACATTGCCCAAGAGATGAAGAATCAAACAACAGACAGATTAGTAAGTATTCTACAATCTTCAACATACAGTGAAATATACATAGAACTTGGAAAAACGTACAGAAATGCGATAGGTTTTGACAATCCCCTATTCAAAGAGCTGAATATTAAATATGGATATGGAACCATTGGGGTGAGGTTGCACAATTTAAAAATGTGGTTGGCTTCTGTCACTTCCTGACAACAAAATCAACACCAAAAAGATTTTATTATATTTTCAGCTCACTTATCTAATAATAATGAAGTTCTATATGCCAAACTGGGAAGATCGGGTAGATCCTGAATTTGATTTCACAAATGATTCTTATTCAGAATCTCATGAAATAAGTCCTTATGAAAACGATTATTATGCACATCAGATATACAAGAAAAAGCAACCATATGATGGTATACTCTTTAGCTTAAGCAACTTTCAGACTAAACTGAAAATAAAATATGATGAACAAAACCAGCCCATGATTAGAAATAAAAAAAATATCCGGGATTATTTGAAAATCCAGAAATACTCAAGATTGAAGGTAATGGGTGACTGTGGTGCATTCAGTTATGTTGCCCATCACAATCCACCA
The DNA here is from genome assembly GCA_021806355.1 of Thermoplasmata archaeon. GTDB lineage: Archaea > Thermoplasmatota > Thermoplasmata > Thermoplasmatales > Thermoplasmataceae. The sequence continues at coordinate 28,836 of JAJZXT010000050.1, read as the reverse complement.
CCATTTTATTCTGTACATCACGTTGCAGAGATGTACCATGAATTTAAATTTGATTTTGGAGTAAGCCCGGATCACATTGCTGTGGGATTTATCCGTTTTAAAGAGGAAGGAAAGAAGAAATATGTAAAATTATCAACCAAAGAAAGAGAAAGAAGAAGAATGCTGACTGTGCAGAACTCCGAGGAATTCATAAATTTAGTAAAGGAGAAACATTATTCTTTTAAGGCAATCGGAGTTGCCCAAGGTTACAGCCCAAAGTCCTATATTGAGAGTGTTATTTCATTGGTCTCCCAAGGTTATGAATATTTGGCCCTCGGTGGTTTAGTTCAATATAGTAACCTTGAATTGTTAAAGATTCTTCATAAAGTTACACCATACATGGAAGGCAAAAAGCTGCATCTTTTTGGTGTTATGCGTCCAGGACACATTACAAACTTCGAAAAATTGGGAGTCACCAGTTTTGATAGTGCATCATATTTCAGAAAAGCATGGTTAAGATCCGGGCAGAATTATCTATCCCAGGAAGGTGTTTGGTACTCTGCCATAAGGGTTCCATTCTCATGGAATAAAAATCTAATAAAAAATGCAAATGATTCAAATATTTCTCTTCAGGATTTAGAAAATTTGGAAACGCAGGCCTATGATTCTTTATTAAGATACTCTGACGGAAAACTTGGCATTGATACTGCCCTTTCCTCTGTAATTGAATATGACAAACTATTAATGAGGAATTCTGAAAATATAGAAAATATTAAAGTAAAGTACAGGAAAACTCTGGAACATAAACCTTGGGAAAATTGCGAATGTGAAATTTGTCAGGAACATGGTATTGATGTCATGATCTTTCGGGGCACAAATAGGAATAAGAGAAGAGGGTATCATAATACTTGGGTTTTCAAGAATAAAATGATGAGTTCCATATAGTATTCCGCCAATTTTTTGTGATTTCTCATTTCCATTTTGCTAGGCTTTGCACTTAAAAGCCTCTTTTTGATTGAATTTAGGTGCAAGTAAAATATTTTAGGTGCAGATTTCTATTGATACGAATTATTATTTTCAGGTATGTAATGTATGAAGCATGTCAAATCCAGAAGATTGGGATACAGGCTACATAAAAGAACTCAAGAAACACTACGCAAATGATATCATCAACTACATGTTTAGAGAAGGGGTTAAAGGAACTAAGTTTTCCAGACTTTACTCACTGCTTTCGTTGATTCAAATCTTTGATTCAAAAGATGAGGAAAGATATGTTGAGTTGAAGAAAATTGTGGCAAAAGCTAGAGAATTGGGCTACGATGGAACTGATCCTGCAATTGAATACGGCCTCAACTCCTCTTTTGAAGCTGGTCTCGTGGAAGTTATAAAGGACAAACAAGAATATCGGTTAAATCCAAGATTCAGAGAATGGGTAATCAAGCAAAAAAATGACATTCAAACAACACTTAAAACATTCATAGCAAAACGCTAGCTATGACAACTCTTTTGAGCTATGTTATCGAAAAATAAGGAGAGAGGGAGAGGTAGATTTCCACTCCAACTTATAGGAAGATAGCTAGGGGTTCAGGGATGAAGTCCGGCTTAATGCCCAACTCAAACATTTCATGTATCAGCACGGTTATGTTGTAAGCAATTGCTTTACAGATAAGCTCATTCTTCTGTGCAGTCAGGTTCTTGCTTTTCAAGGAATCTCCAAGTTTCAGTTTCCAGGCAGAGAATGTCGTCTCCACGTTGGATCGAAGGTGGTAATGCTCCTCAAATTCTTCCTTGCGGTAAAGGAAGATTGCATACATCTTTCTCCAGATATGATTTCCCATCGGCCTGCCATGAGTATTGCTCTTGAATGGTATGTATGGAACGCCACCCATTTCATCAATCAATGCCAGATTTGACCTTGAAAGATACGCCTTGTCCGCCGATGCCTCTTCAACAGTAAACCCAAGCTCTTTTGTCCTTAGAATGAGGGGCTTGAAGTGGTTAATGTCCGCCGAACCTTTACCTTTGTTCTCTGTAACATTGAGAGCGGTGATTATGTTTGTTCTAACCCCGACGGTGATATGCGCCTTGATCCATCCATGCTCCCTTTTTAAGTTGTATTTCTCTTCAGCGTACTCATTAAAGTTGGTAGTCCTGAAGCCTGAACTGTCGGTTGCAAATTTTGTTTCGATCTCCATGAGTGGCGATGCGGTCTGGGAAAGAAGATTCTGTAATATTAGCGTTATGTCTTCTCTGTTCAGCACTTTCGAAGAAACATTGAAATGCGGGGCATGTGATATGTGATCTCTGGATTCCGCAAATCCAAAAAGTGATGCCGATCTCCTGCTTGAAAGCTGTGAATACACTTTCTGTATTGCGCAGAAAAGTTCATCCTTCAAGGGCAGTCTGGGCCTTCCTCTTGTCTGTTCTGGTTCTTCAACCCCTGATACTAGGTCGCTGAGAAGTGCATCAAACAGCTTTACTTCCTCGCTCTGTGCTGCATTATAGGCAGACCATGCCTGTGAATATGTTACCTTCTTAACGCCTTCTATGGCTGGTGTTTCCGTTGGATTCTTATTATGCGCTATTGTAAGTTCAACCGCTATGATGTGTTTGCACCTTACATTTCTGCTTTCAAAATCAGGGCATGTGCAGATCGGTTCTTTCCCCTTCATGCTAACAATGTAATTCCCATGCCCACTCTGAGAAGGCACTATCCAGTGATTGCCTTCCTGTTTCAGTTTTCCAGACTTGGCGATTTCTTCGCCTCTTTGCTCTCTCCCTTCATCAATGCTCATTGGTTATCTACCTCTTAATACACCTATTACTTTCTGCCTTATAAATATGTTGATATGTCTACCTATATTATGGAATAGAGATAATAATCGACATGCAAATAGGTAGATTTATAAGCAAGTTATCGATATGTAGGTAGAATGCCAAGAATGAAAGGTGAGACGACAAAATTGGTAGCGGCAAAAACACAGAGCGACTCAATAAGAACTACAGTACCTTCATTTATTGTGAAGACGCTCCACCTAACCACTAATGATATGCTTACATGGGATTTTGACCCCGAGAAAAGAGAAGTATTGATTGTTAGAGTAATAAGGGGTGAATTAGAAAAGGTCAAGGAGGAATAATGGAATTGGCCATTCAGAAAAGGCTTATTGAGCAGCCAGAATTTGAACCAAAACGAAAAAAGAAGAAAGAGGAGGCTCTAACTGTTCAAAGATTCATTAATGAGGTTCTGGTCAGTCAGTTGAGTATACCTCTTAGACAAATCGTGAACGATACTACTTTTTCGAAATACACGTTCCTCAAGAGGCCTGATTTACTCGTATCTGAATTTGAGTATGATCAGATCACAAAGAATGAAACCCAGTTCATAGAGAATCTTGTCGCATATGCAGAAGCAAAGGATGAAAGCGTTGTAGGTGATGCTGATTGGAAGGATGCAATCAAACAAGGATTTGACAAAGCACCAAAACTCAAATTACCATTCTTTATAGTAACCAATTGCAAGACAAGTATTTTTTACAATGTAAAGACTAGGAATGAGATTAGGCTAAACGGAAACCCAATTCGCACCTTCCAAACTATAGACGTGCTCCGTCTAGTAAAAAATCAACTCACCCAAAAACCAGAGCTTGAGAATATAGTTACAAATGTTGATTCTCTAGCACTTATATCTGAGGCGGTTTTTGCTAATAGGCTTTGGGAACTTGCTAAGGTCTATAGAAACATTAGTTTCGAAAATGGCGTTCAAAAGATCGACTTTACAATAGGTTTCATATCTTTGGAGTATTTTGAAGAAAGAGAAAATTTGAGGGGTACCAAAGATGCTACAAGAATATATTGGACTGATTGTCAATCCAAGAAATCAGAAGAAGTTGTGGCATCTTTGTCCAAATACATTCAGAGATTAGAGCAGAATTCCCAATTTGAGGAATTTTCTACCCTAATGGAGAAAGTCAGAATCGCCATAGTGGGAACAGAAAAGACAAAGCCTATAGTGACAACTGAGGATGTGAAGAGCATATACGATATTATCGATTCCATGAAACCTTTACATGGTTGTGGGTTTGATCTGTTCGGGGCTGTGTATGAAAAGTTTGCAAGCAAGAATGAGAAAAAGGACTTCGGTGAGTATTTCACTAGAAGACACTATACGCATATTTTCGCAAAACTGTTACTAAAAGATGAGACATATTATGACGGTAAGAGGGAATTTAAAGTTCTAGACCCAGCGTGTGGAACAGGAGGATTTTTGACAGAAAGTTTCAAAGTGTTGTACAATGCTTACAGCAAGAATTTATCCTTGGATGAGGAAGCACTTAGATTCCTAGAAGAAAGCTGCTTTTATGGCTTCGACGTTAGGCCGGAAAACATTTGGCGGACAAAATTGAACATGTTTCTTGTTGGAGACGGCCATACACATATGTATTCAAGAGATTCTCTTAGACACAAGTTCAAGGACGATGAAAAATGGGATTATATCCTCACTAATCCACCTGTAGGCGCTGGGACTGTAAAAGCCGATACAACGGCCATAGCATCCTTTCGCAACGAGATTGCATTCCTCTATAGAATCATCAACCTTTTGAAAGTGAATGGCAAGGCATGCGTCCTACTCCCTGATGGTGTGTTGGAGAATCCATCTTTTGTTAAGCTAAGAAGTAATTTTCTTGAAAAATGCGCTATAGAAGCAATTATCTCCCTTCCTAAATTTGCATTTGCACCCTACACTAAGGAAAAAATGTATGCGGTGTTCTTCAAGAAAAAGGCAGATAACCAAACAAGAATGCAAACCGAACCAATTTGGATGTATATTTTAGACAATGATGGCCTAGCCAATTCTGACAAAAGGTTTCCCACAAAGTTACGGAATAATCGAAATGGTTGGATGCACGACGAAATTTCAGGATGGGTAAGCACTGATGGAGAAGAAATGCCAGGACTCCTTGAGGAAAGATGGAAGAAATTCGATGATAGTTTAACTTCTGGAACTGAGTGGATTGATGAAAAGGGAAAGGGAATAAAACTCAGAAAAGGTGGATTCATTAAGATGTCAACCATTCAAGAGCCGGCAGCAAACTATTGTCTTCTTCCAGAGTATTACATGCGCCCTGCTGAAGCAGGACTTATGCCGATGAACCAATGGAAGAATAAACTCGATACAGTTGAGAAACAAATGAAATCGATCTCAAACGTTGATTTCTCCCAGTTACATACTCAGTTAGAAAGAATTAAGGTGATGATTACTAATAGGGATTTCTCAGCATTTCAAGGCTTGGAGGTCCCCATTGGAGAAGTTCTAGGGTACATGAGTGGAAATTCTGGTTTAACAGAGGAATATCGGTATTCTCAGATAAAGATTAACAAAGAACGAAAGTATCTAATTTTAACCGGAAGTACCGTTTTTGATGAAACTATGTATATTCATAAGTGTCCTCATCCTAAGGATGCGTCGAAATACATTACGGTGACAGAGGGAAAACAAGTTATTCACGTAGTTAGGAAGGGAAAAGCAGGATTTACTACATTCTTTGAAACAGGAGATTATACAATAAACGACGACGCATATCTGTTGTTTCTCAAGAAGTCTTCCGAAGTCACTCAGAGTGAACGTGTAGATTACAAGATCAATCTCAAATGGTTATTTTACGAGTATCGCAATCTCTTTCTTGAATACTCTTCAAGTTCTGACAACGGCACATGGAATATGACGGACTTTTTTGATAAGGCAAGAATCGATATACCCCCAATAGAAGAACAAGAGTTATTTGTGTCATTTTATGACAACTTGGAGGTTGTTGAAGAGCTTCTGGGGGAGCCTCATAAAAGAATAAGAGAACTATTGATGAATTCCATGAAGTGAGTTGATTCCATTACTGGGCTACCCAATATCGGTAAAATGCTTGACAGCCAGACTAGAATATTGATGCAAAACACCAGTGAGAGATTCAGTCCATGAATGCATTTTCCCACTTTTGCTTTGAAATGGAGTAATATTGCATAATGTGCCCAGTGATTGGATTGTGGTGATTACGCGCCTCATCTGGTGACCCAGTATAATATCCACACTTGGCGCACTTGAAATCATCCACTCCAGACCCCATCCAACAAGTATTCACTAAGATGTACTTAAAATTTTTGTTCATAAGAGACTGTCAAATCTCCGTTGATCCCTTATGATACAAAGATGATGTTTTCATAAGAGCCTCCCATGTCTGAACCCGTAGGCCGAGGATGGTCATGCACATTTCATATGCCTCCCGATAGAGGATTTCATCCCTAACTTGACACTCTTGTCTTTCACATCTTCAGGTATGTGCTTTCCATACCATATCCGGGGAACCTTGTCTCAAAGGAGTATGGACATTCCTTCTGGATATTTCAACTATAATTTGACGGTCTCGTTCATAATGTTTTAGGTGCAACTTTCATCTTTTAAGTGCAAAGCTATTTTGCTATTAAAGTTAAAATATCCAAACAGAAATCTCATATCCCTGACAGAAAAGGGAGAACAGATAGCAGAAAAAATAAAAGAAATTGTAAAAATAATAAATGGATGATCAGAGTTCCAGCTCTTCCATCAGTTCCCTGGAATTGGTCTCAGCTATTTTCGATATGACAAACTGTAGCTTCTCCTCAAGATATTTTATTATTTCATCCCTGGTTTCCGTCTCATCTACTGCTTTCCTGAATATTGCATAGTCTACGTCAAACTAGTCTTTCCTTCCTGTGTAGTATTCCTTTGTAAATGGATTGCGTTTCACCATTTCTCCTGATATATAACGTATTAAAAAAACCGTCTATAGATACATCAAATGAAAAAATGAACTTTTATCAGTAAAATAGGCCTTTTGAAATCAGAAGGATAAAATTAGAAATATGTATTAATATATTTTTAAAGATATGATGATTTATGAAAAATTTATTGCACGTCGTTTTAATAGTTTAAAACGTTATAGAAACATTTTACTATAATCGTTTATTGGCATGAATATGTTAGAGGAGAAGGACCAACGAGATGGAACTATTGCCTCAGAACAGGTTAATATCCCAACGACTTCACCTGAACCCGTATCAAATAAATATGAAAATAACTACGATGGATGGACCAAAGAAGAGCTAATTAATGAGATAAAGAAACTTAGGAAGAGAAAAAGGTATGGTTTAGTTTGGGAAGAAAAGGATGAACAAGTAGTTAAAAAATGCAATGAGTTTCTTCCAATTCTTAGAGAAGTCACAGAAAAATCGATTAGTGTGCATAATATTGATAATTTAAATATACTAATAGAAGGTGATAACTATCATTCCTTATCTGTTTTGAATTACACACATGACCGTGCAGTGGATGTTATATATATTGATCCTCCGTATAATTTAGGCAATGGTGACTTTATCTACAATGATAAGATAGTAGACAAAGAAGATGCATATAGACACAGCAAATGGTTATCTTTCATGAACTCAAGGATTAAATTAGCAAAAAGTTTGTTAAAGCCAGAAGGCATCATTTTTATTTCAATAGATGAGAATGAGTTTTCTCAGTTGAAATTATTATGCGATAATATATTTGATGAAAAGAACTATATCGGTACATTTGTGTGGAGAAAGAAGGCTGGTGCTGGTGCTGATTCTAAGTTAATCTTTATCCAACATGATTATGTTTTGTTCTATTCGAAAAATAAGGATAAACTGGAGCGTTTTTATCAGCCTTTGAATAAAAAACAAAAAAAAGAATATAAAAATCCTGACAATGATCCTCGAGGTCCTTGGGCGCAAACAGATTTAACAGCCCCCTCGTCGGACACTGACAATAAAAGATTGTATAAAATTATTTCCCCACTTACTGGTAAAGAATGGCTCAAACGGTGGTCTTACACAAAAGAAAATTTTGAAAAATTACTAGAAGATAACTTAGTCTGGTTTGGGAAGAGTGGAAATTCCACTCCGAAAAGAAAAAGATTCCTTTCTGAAAAAGAGGGCTTAGTCCCAAGATCATTGATAGATTTTGTATTGACCTCAGATGGAAAGAAAGATTTAGAGTCAATTTTTGGAAAAGAATCGAGAGTGTTTGATTACCCTAAACCGGTTGAACTCGTTAAACATTTGATAAGGTTAAACGGAAAAAAAGATTCACTCGTTTTAGATTTTTTTGCAGGGTCTGGAACGACTGGTCAAGCAGTGGTTGAAACCAATTCAGAAGATGGTGGAAACAGGAGATTTATTCTTTGCACCAATAATGAAAACCTAATTGCAGAAAATGTTTGCTATCCAAGAATTAAAACTGTAATATTGAGAAATGATGAAAATAAGGAATTGAAATCTTCTGAAAGTAGTTTGAAATATTTTAAAACAGATTTTGTAGAGGCTCTGGAAACTGATAGTAATAAAAAGCAACTTGTTGACAGTTCAACTGAGATGCTTTGTCTCAAGGAATATTGCTTTAATCTTATATCTAATGGTAAATATTATAAAATATTTAATGGTGCAGAATACAAATTGCTTTGTATCATATATGATGATGATGGAATTGAGGAAGCTAAAATTCAGTTAAAAAATATTGGTAAAAAAGCTATTGTATATGTCTTTTCTCTCGATGATGGAAACAAAGAAGATGAGTTTACAGATTTGATTGATTTGATAGAAATAAAACCTATACCTGCATCTATCTTGAACGTATATAGGAGAATATTCAAATGATAAATTTAAGAAATTATCAACTAAAAGCCACCGAAGAGTTGACGACTAAAGCGTGTGATTTTTTATACAAGTCTCAAAATGCAGTTATTTCTTTCAAGGCCCCTACTGGCTCAGGAAAAACCCTAATGGTCTCTGAATTCCTTAAAAATATTGCAAATGTTCCCGACCTAGATATCTCAGTGATTTGGATATCAGTTAGGATGCTTCATGAGCAGAGCAAAGAAAAACTTGAGAGATATTTTGAAGATCTTCAGTTGATGAAATGCAGTTATTTTTTCGATATTTCCGATAGAAAAATAAACAAGAATGAAATTTTATTTATCAACTGGGAGAGTATAAATAAAAAAAACTCAAATATACTCATTAGGGAGAATGAACAGGACAACAATCTGAATAGTGTAGTTAAAAACACTATAGATGATGGTAAAAAAATATTACTCATCATTGACGAGAGCCATCATACTGCAAACACAGAAAGTTCAAGAGAATTAATTGATATAATCTCACCGCATCTAACTGTAGAGGTTTCTGCCACTCCCTTAAACAAACTATATGATCAACATGTTATTGTTAACATTGCGGATGTAAAAGAGGAGAAAATGATAAAGAACGAGGTTTCTATAAATCCAGAATTTTTATCGATTGTGATTGAAAAGGGTGTGACGTCTAATGAAATAGTTATTGATCAGGCCATAAATAAAAGAAAAGAGTTGGCTCAACTGTATAAATCAGAGGGGAGTAATATTAACCCATTAATTCTTATACAATTGCCAGACAATAAGGGAGGTGAATCAGGTCTGGAAAAGGACAAAATAATAGGGCTATTGGATTTGAAATATGAGATAAACATAAATAATAATAAACTGGCAGTATGGCTTTCAGAGGATAAGTCTAACAACCTTGCAAATATAGAAAAAAATGACAACGAAGTTGAAGTACTGATATTTAAACAGGCAATTGCTCTTGGATGGGACTGTCCCAGGGCATCAATACTGGTTATCTTTAGGGAAACGAAAAGTTTTCCTTTCACCATTCAGACTGTGGGCCGCATAATGAGAATGCCTCAATTTAGATATTATAATAATGAAGAATTGAACAAAGCATATGTCTTTACAAACTTGGATAAAATAATACTTGAAGGAGATGAAGCTCGTGATTATTTTACGTTATTAGAGTCAAAGCGGGACGACTCCAGATATAGTGAAATAAAACTACGATCACAAAGTGTTATTAGGCAAAGAGAAAGAACTAGACTTTCTGGAGAATTTGTGAAAATTTTCCAAGATGTTGCAAGTAAAATGCTAATTGACCAAAAACTAGATCTCTCACCAAATACAATTTCTGATTTTATAATAGCTGAAGGATCAATATCTAATATTGATCAGTTAGGACAGATAGAATACGGGGGACAAATAGCAATCCCATCAAGTTCTAAAGATATATCAGACAAGTTTTACATGTTTGTGCGAAAAAATGCAAGCCCATATGCCATGAAAGATTCTAGTGGTAGAATACGAACTGCGCTTTACCTTTTTTTAGAAAATAAATTCGGTATAAAGAGATATTCCGAAAACGCCGAAAAAATAATATTAGGGGATAAGAATGTTAGATTTTTCGAAGAAGCTTTGTTCAAAAGTAAGGAAGAATATCAAAATAGTGTTGTTCTAAAATTAAAGTCTCAGGATAAATTTATAGATGAATACAAATGGGAAATACCTAAGTTAATATCTTATAATGATAAGTATTTTTCAAATATAGTAAAAAAATCAATAATGAAACCATTCTTCAATTACGTGAATGCCAGCAGTCCTGAGACAGAATTCATCAAACTTCTGGAAAGTAGCGAAAATGTAGAATGGTGGTATAAAAATAGGGAAAGCGAATCAAAGTATTTCTCAGTTGGATATATTGATGAAGATGGTTTCAAATCTTGCTTCTATGTAGACTTTATTGTTAAATTCAATGATGGAAAAATTGGTCTTTTTGACACTAAGAAGGGAATTACAGTAATTGAAAAATATACAAAAAATAAAGCGGAGGCTCTTCAGAAATATATTATGGATGAGAATAGTAAAGGAAAGAACTTGTTTGGTGGAATTGTTGTGCCCATTGATACTAGGCATGGAATTATTTGGATGATCAATATTGGACATATTTACTCTGAAGATATGAAAGATACATCAAAATGGGATATCTTAAGATTATGAAATCTATTTTATTGTAGATAGCCTCAACTTCATTTTTTCTAGCTTGTCTGCGAGTCCCTGATCCTCTCCAACGATGGCCTGCATGTCATCCACCTTCCTCACTGCTTTCTGGGCCCTTTCAGGGTCAATTCAACCACAAAGAAGTCCTTCATGGGATCACTGCTCTTCGGAGCTTTGGAATGGAACCTCCAAGCTTCTTCTGCATCTCATCCAGCCTTTTCCTCACATCGTCAATGCTTTTCTTTGTTACAAAAAAAAACGTCTATAATTTAAGCTGAGTATTTATCGAAATTCAAATATAAAACCCCCCTCAAAATCTTCAATTTCTAACACCGGCTTTGGAAAATCACTATCAGCTACGTTCCCATAGTCTTGACAATACTCTATTTTTACTAAATCCTTTGATTTAAGGTATTCCGTAACCAATGGTGCCAATATCAAATGTGCAAGCTTGATCAGTTTGAAGTCTATTGAGTTCTTATCTTCATAAGGGAGTTTCCTACCGTGAAAAAGGTTGCATCTAATCTGATAGATCACCTGAATTAGTTTTTCGAATTCTTTAGAATTTAGCGTTATGCTATTTCCACTTTTCATATCTTTAACCGTGTATTTCATTAACTCATTCAAGTAATAACACAGTTCTCCCATTTTTCTCTGTAATATTTCTTCCCAATCTTTGTCTTTTCCAGCAGCATCAATTAGTTGCTTATCATTCAATCTCTCACCATGAGATTCTCTCAATATGGAATTATAACAAATCCACAAGGATATAAAACGATCTGCTAAATCTATATGTCTCTCACCATATTGAGGTGAATTTGTGTCAATATTGCTAGTGCAGGCCATTGCTCGATAAAACCATGTCATGGTAAACTGTTCAGACTCTTTATCTCCCATTTTAATATTAAAACAAATATCATTATTCATAAACGACCTCATCGCATTTTTTCCATAAACTCTGAGGTATCCATGCCAGTGATTTGAGTATAAATTGAGGTTGTGAACACTGATGAATGGCCCATCCACTGCTGCAGCACATTCAGGGGAACATTATCCATTATGGCCTTGACCGCGAATGTATGCCTGAACTTGTGAGCGTGAACACCAATACCTATACTGTTCTGGATCTTCTTCAAGTAAAGATCCACAACTTGCCTCTTCATGGGAAACAAAAGATCAGGGGAATCCTGCCTTATATTTGTGGTGAGGAGATACTGCATATAGATATCTCTTAGATCGGGATGCATCGGGATGATCCTGTATTTTTCCATGGGAAGCCCCGTGCGTTTGTCCTTTCCCTGTTTCAGCGTTATCAGACGGACTGTGTTTGTGGACAGGTTGATATCTGATGGTCTCAGCTGCAGCACTTCATCTATTCTTCCTCCTGTTCGAAGGAGAAATTTAGCTAGGAGAAAATATCTCTGGTGGTATTCGATTCTTGATGGGTCCTTTTCCATTTTGCACGAGATCTCATGGAAGATCTTCCCGAGATCTTCATCCGAAAAAAATTCGATGGACAATTTCTGGCCAGATTGGATCATCATGTTCCTTGGAACGGGCAAAGGCATGACATGACAATTCGTATGACTTTATATACGTTCTCACTTCCTGGATGCGAAGTTCTTCGTAAAATCGAAGATGTTAGTATATAAAGAGGCCAATGGAACCCACTGGATGACATGACAAAATCTATGTTTTGTCATGTTTGAACGTAAGAGATTTCCCGACTGAAACGCAAGAAATAATGAATTTATCGGATCTCTCTGGATCATAGTGGGTAAATGATATCCCAAATAATAATTACAGAATGCAAATTCATTATAACTTAAATATAACAAAAAACGATATATCAATACATTTATATGAATAAAATCACTTAAAAAATGATAACCTGTGAAAGGTGTAGAAAATAAGAATGAAATTTATGATAAAGCAGCAATAAGATGTGTGGGGAATGCATTAAACCTCTCAGAGTCTGCTGAGTTGGTTTACAAATCTGGAAAAGTGGGCCTAGGATCTGCATTGCTCGTACTTGCTTGTGAAGAACTTGCTAAAGGTCAACACTATCGATCTATTGCGGATGGTTTGGCTACTACGGATGTTAGTAAACTAGGTGAAACATGGGTATTTAGCTATAAAATGCTTTATGAACATGAATTAAAACAGAGTTTACTCGGATTTGGAGCTATTTTTGAACTGTTCAATAAGATATATCAAGAACATATGGATGAAATCGTCTCTTCGTATGAGTCCTTAAATTTATCGGTCAAAGATATCCTTAATAATACTTCTGAAGTAGGTAAGAAATTAAAGGAAAATTATAAAAAATTTTTTCAGTCAAATCAAGAATTCGAAAAGAAAACAAAAGAACTTAAGGAACTAATTAAACGGATGGAAATAATAAAGGAGAGAGGTTTTTACGTCGACATAAGAAATGGGAAAGTGGTAAGTCCTACAGATATTTCAAGTGAAGAGTATCTAAAGCTAAAAAATCACTTTGATACCCTGTTCTTGGTATTTGGAAGTGGAATTGCTGGAATTTCAAATAATGGTTTTGAAGCTTTATACAAAAGAATTGTTAAAGAGTTTGCTAAAAAACAATCTCGCCCAATGATGGAAGATTTTAAACGCGGAAGCATCTCGAAGAAATAAAAATTTAAACTACCACTTCCAAACTAAATTTAACAATGTTATTTTAAACTTAGAACATCATCTCTTATGCCAATAAATGAATACCAAATAAAAGTATTTATTGATTAAATTCTGGTTAATTATGCACTAATCAATTCAAGATATAAGAAATAAATAAGAAAATGGCTTTTATCTTGATCATTTCTAGCAAGGTAAAATCATTGATGATTACATTTATGTATATCACAAGGAATGTATGCATAATGGAACAAAATCGAATAGGGGCCTTTGAAAAGGAGTTACAAGGGATATTTGATGGTTTTGGTTATGAATGGCGATTAGAGAAAGGCTACTTAATACTCGACCTTAATAAGAAAAATAAAATAAATGAAAAAATGAATGAATTTATTATATCTGTTCTAAATATTGAGAAAAATAAACACGATGAACAGAAAACCATTCAGTTATTAAACCGTTTCAGTAAATTTTTTTTTAAAATTAGTTCTGCTTTAAAAATGCCACTATGGTTAGAAATTTTCGCTGATATAATCATGATGATTGTCTTCATGCCAATTCTTTATGAACTTTGGTTTAGGGCATTCAATTCTATAGGTGTTTTTATCGTTTCTCTTGCAATAGGAACATTATTTTTATCCATGGTATTTTCATTTAGAAACATCATCAGTATGAGCGATGAGCAATACCTATCACACAAATTTAAGTTTAAGCGCGAAGGGAATATAATAAAGACAAAATATAGAGTTATAGCAAGAATGAAAAGAAATAGAAAGTTGAGAGACCTGTCTCTCTCTTTAGTTTTTATTATCATATCGGTATATCCTCTATTTTTTAAAAACCAAACGTTGTCTTTTATAAATAATTATTTGAACTTAGCTATTTCGTTTTTAGTAATCTTCATATCACTGATATATTGGAAAAAGAGTAAATTTACAGTGGTCGAACCCAAGGTTACAAGCATTAGAAAGATAACATTTTTCTTCTCCGTTATATTTTTCAGCCTCTTTTTATATGGACTTTCAAATGGTCAAAAATTACTGATTTTCATCATTCATATTATCGTTGATATTATTGTAATTTATTCTATATTTATGTTCCTTAATGAAATTAAAAAAACAAAGGAATATAGTGAATGGATAAACGAAAGGTAAAACTAATGTTGCCATGATGCCCCTTTGTCTCACCTTTAGTGTTCTTCCTTCCTGCCATCCATTACAGCCTCTGGGATATCTCCTGAATGAGCCATCTTGCATTGTTCATCACCCTGTCCAGGTTCTCCTTTCCAAGCACTTTTCCTTCGCTCCTTGCATTATCGAGCCAATTCTTGATATATATAGAAGAATCCCCACGGAAATCTAATCCAAAATGCGAGCCTACCAGGTATGAGGAGAGCTCAGCTTCAACCTCTGCAATTCCTCTCGGAAGATCTTTTCTGTAAAGATGCTCCAGTCTGGCGTGAGACATCTCATGAATCAATGTATGGAGCACATTTGTGTCTTCACCCGGTATCTTCATAACAACTATCTTCTGGCCTTCGTTTGAGTGGGCAGTATATCCTCTGGCCCCAGTTACTATGGTATCTTCCTCGACGGTATAATGCTGCTTTGCTATCTTCTTAAGGGTATTGTAGAGGGATTCTGCCTTTGCATTATCCTCCATCGGTTTACCTTTTCCCGGGATCACAGTGGTTTGGGATATGTCATAAACAGATCCAACACTGAAGATATGGGTTAATCCTCCACCTTCAGCATTGAATTTTTCCCTTAAGAGTTCATCTATGGCCTCATCGCTGAGACCTTCCTTTCTCTTTTTTTCAATGAATTCTTTGACTTTGCCCGGCCCGTCTTTCTTGGGAATTCCTATTGGATACAGCACATTAATTCTGGTTGCATCCTCATTAACTGTTCTTCCGAAATAACCCCATTCAGCCTTGGATCTGACTATGGTAGGAGTCTCAAACTGGAATGTTATAAGAAGTGAATTGAACGAGGAATAGTCTCCCAGGGTACCTGAGTACTTTTTTAATTGCAATAGAAGATCATCAACACTGGTTATTTTGGAGAGATCTCCCAGCATCCCCCACGCTTCCTTCTCCAGATCACTAACAGATGGCCCTATGGTACTGATCTGTACTTCTCTTTGCTTCCTGTCAGTCTCAATTGCAAATCTCCTCTTCTCGTCTCCTTTTCCTTTTGTTATCCATTTCTGTGTCATTTTTTCATTCCTCTGCGTTCTTCTTTATTTCATTTTTAACAAGATTATTCATATTTTCAAACTCCGGGTGAGTCTACAGTATTTAAAGCAACCAAAAATTCGATCAAAGATTGCCTTTTGATTCATGTATATATAATAATAGAAGTTCAACATCACAACATGCCATTTTCTATTATTTTTACAGGAAGTTGCAGGTTCTGTATCACTGGCATGTGAGTGGCACATGCCACCTGACATGCCACTACTTCTATTTCTTATGATCATCCGCATCCTCCTTACCTTCTTTTTTCCCTTCCAATGCATTCTTACGCTTCTCCTCCTGATGCTTTATTGCCTTCTCAGCCAGATACTCACACAAGTTTTTCATTTCAGGCGTTATCTTCTCCCCTTTTCTAATCAATTTTTCCATCATAAGATCAAACAGTTCCTCCTTAGTCATTCCTGGACTGTATGGTGTGTTCAGGGGATCAAATGGATCAGCCTTCTCTCCTTCCACAACATCCTTGACAACATTCACATGCTGTTCGCAGTTCGGGCAGACGGTTCGTTTTCCTTCCCCTGTATAAGTCCACGCATAGCTGCAATGCCTGCATTTTACCTGTATGCCAGAATTTCTATTTTCCTCCATGTCCGCAATATATATTCTGTGATTGCAGCTTGGGCATTGAGCTATTTTTCTGTATCCCGTATAGTCCCATTCATAGCCGCACTCATCACACTGGATATTCACTGCCGGATTTCCATTTTTTAGCAGGAGCTTTCCGCCATCCATGATGTTGAGCTGCTCCTGAAATTCTTTGAATCTTGACTCCATATATTCCTTTTTTTTGGTTTCATAAGCCTCCCTGAGTTCCTTGCTGGGCAACTGGAATTTTGCCATTTTGATCACTATTTCAGAAATTCCCCGGTGAATTCTGGGAAATTTGGCCAGTGGATGCTCAGGATCCCAGGTATTCCTTGAGATCAGTTTTATTTTCATGAGGCCCTGAACATCAGTTGATTCGAACCTGATATGCACAAGTTTCCTTGACTGCCTTTCAATGAATGTCTCATCAGGAACAGTAATAAATGTGAGTATCTGTTTGTACCTGAACCCCTGAGTCAACATCCCAAACACTCTTGCACTTGTTTCCTGCCATAATCTTGCATTGATGCCAAGCCCTGCATCGTCAAATATTATGACAGAACCTGGAGGAAGCCCTCCGTTGACAAGAGACAGGAATTCTTTGACGGTAAACACTATCCTGTCAACTGTGAAGTTTGGATCCACTCTCTCTGCCAACCTTATTGAAGCCATTGATTTTCCGGAGCCAGTATCTCCAATGAAAAGTGCAATAATATTCCTGTTCTTCTTGATTCTATTCCTTATCCATTGCATTAACCAAACACTGTTTTTCATTGATTCTGAAATGTTTTCAGTATCCCCGCTCATATGCCATCCTCACCTCCCTCCGTGTAAGTCAGGTTTTCAGGTATCATTAGGCCTAACCTTGAATACAGTCTTGATAATGATCCCAGCCACTCATAGAGTGCCTCAAAACCTCCTGATATGTAACTATCTGAAGGGTAGAGTTTTGAAATTTCCTGAATGTGCTTCTGTGCCAGTCTGTATTCCTGCAGGTATTTATCATCATGATACGATGAAATGAGATGGTGCAGAGCTTTCAGTTTTTCACCCCAGATGTAGAGGTTTCTCGGGTTATGTACTGTGTCTCCGGGAAATTCACTTGCTTTAACAAGAAGATCATAAAGGAGCCTAAGCCCTTCAGGCGTGGCCTCATCTATTGGCATCCTGATTCACCTCTTCTTTTTCAGCAGAATTTGATTCAGCTTCCGGAGTGGATCTCCTGACAATCTTTTCAAGCATTGAGCATGAAGGGCCTTCGTATGATTCATCCATTGACAATTCATAAAATCCGGGGATACGTGTCTCCTCAACGGCAGTATCCGGAGAAAGTGGCATAGATCTCATACCATCATCCTCCTTCTCCTGAAAGTCCCTGAATTTTGTTTTGAGCCACAGGTTCCCGTCTAACTCTATGCCTTTCAGCTTCATGTCCCGGAATATGCTTTCCACTTTCCAATCTTTAACTGTAGATCTTGTCATTGATCATCCTCCTTTTTTCTTTTTTCTATCAATGCTTTGAGAAATGTGGGGTTGTTCAGAAGCTCATTGACCTTTTTCTCCTGGATCTCTGCCTGCTGCTCATCTATCTCCTGCTTCCTGATGATCTCATGCACATCAGATCGGAATGCCATTTCTATGGCATCGATCATTTCCCTTGTCTGCCTTGTCCCTTCTACAATGGCCTCAACCTTGCCTGTCTTCTTCAATTTCGCCACTTCCAGCAAAGATTCCTTGAGCATATCCGTGAGATCGTCAATGATCGAGGAGAACATCATGTATTTTGCACGATTGAAATGGGCCCATGCAATTTCCACGTAATACGGAATATTGGTTCCCGGGAGGAACTTCACTTCCGTGCACCAGTATGTGATCCTTCCATTGATCTTCCCCTGCTCAAGGGTGAGGCCCGTTTTCTTCTTTACTAAAGACCAGATCTCCTCTGAAACGAATATTCGCTCCCAGTCCATGGCATCATCCTCGGGAACCATCAGGAACGTTCCTGATCTTGTCCTGAGGCTCCGGGAATACATGGTGATGCCGGGAATGAATACGCCAAGGGATACCACTGTATACAGCATACCTATGATCCTGAATTCGATGTATGCGAGGAATATTCCCAGAAGGATCTGCGGGATCATGCTCTTTATCAGGCTTCTCTTTGATGTGAATTTTCTAAGGGCCTCTATGTTGCCATTATCTTCCATGGCCTTCTTCAGTTCTGCCTTGAAGTCATCATGGAACCCGGATTCGAAGCTCTTTTCTCTGTGCCTTTCTATCCACCCTCTCCCCTGTCTGTCTTTCATATGAATATGGCCTCCCTCTTCTCCTTCTCAAGGATGAATTTCCGAGCGGTGAACATGGCTATGGCAATGCCAAATATGGCTGCAATGAATCCCTTTGCAATTGCCATCTGTATCTGGAGATATGTGTACTGAAGTGCAGGAGGCCTTGGGCCATAGTATTTTGATACGGGAAGGGATGATACAAGCTCATTTGGATAGTTCCAGTCATTATGGCCCACACTTACAGAGATTGATATTCTGGAAGTTCCGTTGGGGATCACATATGAGATCTCCCTGATGCCTGACACATTCCCGGATGACATGATCTTTCCGCTGACATATACGTCATATGTTGTGTTTGCTGTTGAAATGATCTTGATGGACAGGTCTGGATACAGGAGGGCCCCGGATGTGTTCGCAGGCACACTCAGGTACTGGGACTGGCCCGGAAGAGAAGATGATATGAAAACATACACAATTGAGGAATTTTGGGATATTTGTGTTGCCTGAGGACTTTCCGATATCATTCCTTCATGAGTTGCAGTTCCCGGCGAATACAGGAGAAATGCAATTGCGGAAATGAGAAATAGTGTAAAGACAAGGGATCTGTTCATCGCTTGATCCCCTTCAGCTGCCTTGACCTGATCATGTGGATGAACCATTCCCTTTTCTCCCTGATCTTTTCCTTCATTTTCGCATTTGTAGTTATTCCCAGAATTGCACCTGATGTTGTATTTCCGGGCGTTGGGGAGGAGAAGAACTGCTTGAGCATGGACCATATGGCCCCTGCAGTGAGGCCCAGCTTGGTGAGGACATACAGGCCTATGATCAGTATGATCAGGGCCAGAACGGCATCAGAGATCTTTCCCATCAGATATCACCCTTCCCGATGCGTTCGTTCAGTATCCTTATGGAATCAGCTCTCCGATCAACCAACCTTGGAGCGATGAATGTACCGAATTCCATTTTCGAATTTGAGCCGGACAGTTCAACGGGATAATCGCTCCTGAATTTCAGTTCAAGATCGGACACACCGTTCTCCTTCTGGAGTTTTCCCATGTTCCTCAAAAGCTTCTTGAAATACTCCGCAGGAATGTGATCCGTATAGCTCTCACTGTTTCGGTTCTTCATGGCAAATTTCAAGGGGTTACCAAGAATAATGGGTTCCCGATCTTCTGTGCCCATCAGGAAAATATAGGCCTCGTTCTTATATCCTTCGGGCTTGTGGAACACTACTTCCATCACATCCTTGTTCTCCCGTATCTCCTTCAGGATCTGTTGCCTGCCGTCTTTCGAAATGAGGAATTTCGCACTTTCCGAATCGCTGAAATCCACCAGTGGGAGCTTCACTTTTTGTCCCACGGGCCCCTCTTCTATGGATGTTGTCCCCTTCACGGATTCATAGATCATGGCCACTCTGGCATCATCAATGGACAGGGCGTATGTATTTCCGTTCTTGGAATATACTGTGGGCTCTGACCATCCCTTTCCCATGACTCCTGTGAGCTGGGCCTTCATGGTCTGGACCTGATCTATGGTTACCGGCATGTCCTTGGGATGCTGATTCTCTGATGTGGCAACCGTGGGGGCCTCTTCCGGTGTTTTGGGTTCTTCAGGTGTCTTTGTTCCCTCAGATACCGGAACAGGCTCAGGAGGAAGAACAGACTCGTATGGAGCATACAGATCAAGCTTCTTGTTAGTCTGTATGAGCCTTGCTTTTTTCCCCTGATTCCTCATTGAAACTACATCCTCATATGCGAGCTCCCTGGATGTTCCGTATGGCTTCTTTCCTGATACCGGGTACACTTTCCTGTCCTTTCCTTTTCCTTTCGATCTGAATTCTGTCATCTTTTTTTCACCTCTTTATTACTTTCCTATTCTCTTTCCGCTCAGCTGGTATTTCATCTGTTTCCCGTTTTCATTTATGTTGATCACTGGAGGGGCCTTCGAATCCCTAAGCCCTGCCCATGCAATCACCAGTCCTATCATTGTGGCAAGGAAGATCAGAAAATTGAAGTAACCACCGAAGAAGTTCGCTATGGAGTATATGGAGAAAGTCCCGCTCTGGGAGAGTGGCACAACGAAAGAGGAATTGGAACTCTTCTCCTGGGACTGGTTGTTTATCACCTCCAAGGATATCTGGTACGTTCCTGCCTGCATGTTCTGAAAATCAATGGTTTTTCCAATTCTCACGGTTCCATTGGAATATATGGACATGTTTGTTGGCTGATATGTGGTTCCTCCCACTGTGATGAATGCTGCCGAGAATGATGTGTTGTTGTGGAATGAGGCCCAGTAGGAGAAATCAATGCCTCCGGACACCTTTGTTTGAGTCTGTATGATGACTATGTTTGGAGTGGATGAGGGAGGCAGCACAGTGACATTGAATTCTGATGTGTTAGTATCGTTGGAACCCTGATAAGAGCCCCATGCGGAAATGAAGATGTGGTATGTCCCTGTGGCATTGAAATTGTATGAGATTGTCTGGCCCCCGAATGATTTGTTGTTTATGCTCCATGAATATCCTGTCACCGATACATTGGGCCCGATGAAACTGTATGCATGTGCTGTCAATTGAATGAGAGAATCCTGAGGTATCTGCGAGGGAAACTTGGGTGTGATCTTTATATTGTTTGGCAGGACTCTCAGGTATGTGTGCAGCAACAGGACTGTGCCTGCATTATCCGTTATGGTGACGCCTATGAGGTGGGTTCCCACGCTGAAAGAAGCTGGAAGCGTGGGGGAGCCATAATCCTGAGAAAATCCATTGGTCCAGTAAATGTTGTTCTGTGACACACCAGATCCCCCCTGAAGATTCACAGAACCCACGTCCGTGTAAGGAACGGGTAGAATGGAGGGGGAAAGGGATATGCTTCCTGTGAGCGGAGGATTCACTGTGATAGACACAATGGACGAGTTTGAGACATATGAGGAGGAATCCCTCAGGGAAAGGAACACGAAATAAGTACCAGAAACCGTGAACGAATAGGATGGGCTTGATGCAGTGGAGAAGAGAGAGTAATTTGATGTGTTCGAAGATCTCTCATACCAGGAATAATAGAATGGAGAAGTACCGGATTGAACCGATGATGTGAAAGATATGGGATTCCCCACATCAGTGGTTGTCTTGTTCTCATTGATGGATACCGTGGGGTCTGTGTTGATGGATTCTATGATGGATGAGCTCCCGGAGAAGTTGTTGCTTGTAACCTTCCATGACAGTAGGAAATTTCCCTGTGAGAAGAATGAGTACGTGAATCTTGAAGAGGTCCCTGAGAGAAGGATGGATGAAGATGAAGACTGGCCGTTATAGAGTGTGTAGTTGTATGAGTAGATGCCCGTCCCCCCTGATGGCGTGGCATTGAATTTTATGGGAACTCCGATATCAGCAGGATTGTGTGAGGGTGAAATTGAAACGGATGGCGGAGGATCGGAGTGGACGGTAGCTGTTCTGACATATTCACCTCCATCGGAGAAAGTGTATCCGCCCACTGTTGTGGAGCAATTAGCTGTTACTGAATAGGTGCCAATGCTGTTGAAGGAGATATACTCACTTGTGTATGGAAACCCGTTATAGGATCCTGAGGGGCCTACTGTCATGGTATACGATCCTCCATGAATGTCCCATGAAAGGGATGTGGACAGGTTGGCCATGGGAGGATGTTCAAAGAGATTGTAAAAGAGAATGGAGTGATCAATATCAGTGCTCACATTGATCAGTGGGAGTGGAGGGAGAGAGGGCAGATCAGGTGAAAGAGAAAGTGAATTGATCGGGGGCGGGTACGCATCATATATGAGTTTGTTGGATTCATAGCTTCCTGTAATGGCCCCGTTATAAGTGAATTGAACTGCCGCAGAGATATACATTGGAGAAGACACGTTTATGTGGATATAGTTATGATCTGCACTAATGTTGTACGGAGATATGTTTTTGGAACTTGCGAAAGACATAATTCCCGTCGTCCAAACTCCTTGAACAGTGAGACGGGTTCCTATGGTTCGAAATGTTTCATTGAGTGGGAACTTTGGACAATATGAAAGGTGAGAGAAACTTACGGTCCAGTTGACTGCATGGATCTGCCATCCCTGAGGAGCCAATGAGGCCTGAACGGATAGGTTGATGGGTTCTCCTGGAAGAAGGTTAGGGGATGATGATGTTCCAGGATGCGATCCGGTCAGTGCAATGGTAATTGAAGTGGACGGTGTTGCAGTCGTGTTGTTCGAAGGGGGCACGGTTCCTCCCGGAGGAATTCCGACCACTACCGGAACTGGCCCCTGCTGGAGGAGCATGAAGGTTGATCCGGTGGAAACAAGTGCAAGGGCAAGCAATATTATCAGTAATTTTCTGTTTTTTTCATTATTCAAAATTTTATTGATTTTATCTTTCATACGAAATCACCTACAATTGGGAGATCATGGGCAAAGTGGAAGAGATCCATGGAAATGCCTGCAGACACAATGAAGAGGGCTGTGAACATGGGAAGGCCAAGGGGCCCAAGGCTCTGGAAAGAATAAACAACTCCAAGGAGAACAGAGCTGAACATGTATTCGAATGAGGACAGGATCGACTGAATGATTGACAGGATAGAGAAAAGGAATACATGGAGCAGGTATTCTATGCCAGATTCAAGCTGTGTGACAAAGGAATGGGAAAGATCCGAAGGCCAGTTCCATGGAAGATACGGATTGGATATCCAGGACATCAGGCCCCACCTGTCACGTCAGATATGCCCTTAACAAAGGAGAAGGCCCCCATGGCGAGTGCGAACGTCATCCCAAAGGAAAATACCATGATGGCGGGGCCAAAGAGGCCCGCAGGCATGATGGAAGAGAAAATGATAGAGGAGAATGCCATCCCTGTGGAATCAAGGATGGAAGAAATGAATGAGGAGAACATAGGCAGGAGTGCCAGAACAAAACCCTCAATCTCTCCGAAGATCTCCTCCGTGAATCCCATTCAGAGATCATCCTCCGCTTCTGTTATGTCCTTCTCAGGGCCGACGATCATGAACACTCCGAAGGCCACTATGATTGCACCGCCCAGTGATGCCACGAACACTATGGGTGCTGCTACCCCGTACGAGGCAGTTGAAGCTCCGAAGGACACGAACATGACTGCCACTGCGTCCCCGAAGGAACCGAATATGATCACGAAGAGGTTTGAGAATGCCCCCACTATGATGCCCAGGAATGATGTGAATGAGGAAAAAATGGGGTTGAGTATTGAGTTAATGTTGAAGGAGTTCATGCTCTTGACCTCCTTTTCCTGACGCCTGGCAGGGGCCTGAGATCTATCCAGGGGATCTCAAGAGATGCTGCCACGATTGTCAGGACTGATCCGATTACATATCCAACATCCTCCAGTTGTATGGGCCCCGCAAGAGTGGGCGAGGTTGCGCCAACAGCGAAGTAATACATCCCGAATTCAGTCTGATTATGCGTCTGCACTTCGAATGTTATCTTATGGGACTGGTTTCCTGTCAGCATTGAGGGAGAGATTGCGAAATTGTACGAAGCGAGTGTTTCAGGCGGCGAACGTGATATTATTATCCCACCATCTGGAGAAGCAGTGGTAGATGGATATGCAACTGCCAGAGTTGATGAACCTCCTCTGAAATCATAGGTAATATTCATAGTCTGGTTCTGGTCAAGGGAGGCAATAGGCATGAAAGTGGATGCATTTCCTGTTCCCAGTGAAATGTTGTATTCTCCGGGATATCCCATGGACAGGTAGATGTTCTGGTATACATTGGATGAAAGTTCCCCAATGGTCAGGTTCGTGGTGAGGTAGAACGTCTGGATGTAGTTCGTAACATTCGCCCCTGTGGAATTCTTCGAGATGTATGTGGGAAGATATCCCCGGAAGTATCCCGTGAAGTAGACCGGTGCACTGGGAGAGGAATAGGAGCTGCTGAGAGATGTGTTAGAAACCATTTCAGTTCCACTTGCAAAATTTGTAAATGATGATGTGGACACATTTCCAGAGGGACTCGTTCCTGTGAAGGATGTGACCGGGAAGGAAAGGCCATTGTGATCATTCAGGGATGCGAACGCAGTCCCCACATATCCAGATGCAGGGATCATGAGGAATACGAATATGAGGCCCAGGATCAGGCCGATCATTTTCCTGTATCCCTTGGCCCTTCCGGACTCCTTGTATCCTGCCTTCTTTGCATTCTTTGCTTTCTGCCCGAGGTATCCGTGCCTGTGGGACCATGCAGCATCCCATATAACCGCAAAGCCAAATATCAGAATACAAAAGGCATATGCCTGAGCATAGAAATTTCCGTGGTATAAGGGGATGATGATATACTGGGAGAAGTCGAAGATGTATCCGATGTATGCTCCTGCAGCTCCGCCTATAATGATCCCGAGGCCTGCCCTCCATATGAGTGAAACAATTCCTCCAGGGGGAGTTAGGGCTTCTATGAGGGCCCACACCATGGCCCCGAGGATGATTGCGGATGCGATGATCCCATCAAGGTATAGGATCTTTCCATGTGCTATGACTATAGTGGGCCTTGCGAAAAGAGATACAACAAAAAGCAGGGAGAGTATGGAGGCCAGAATGATTGTGGCCAGCCCCATCCCCATGTAGCTCCTGTTGAGGGCCAACTTTTGAAACTTGTTTGCTCGACTTGTGGTTGCCATTGATTATATACTGAAAAATAATTATTAACGGATCAGATGATTCAGCCGTCTGATTCACCTTATCAAAAGTTAATCATAACTTTAAGTATTTAATAAATATAGAATTTTGATCAATAATGGAAAATAAAAAAGCGAACGATGTTGAAAGCCTAATAAGATTCATCAAAGAGAGACTAAGCTCTTTCGATGGGCAAATGAGACTTGTTGAGATTGACTCTATTGATGGAAAAGATGGCATAATCATATTTTTAAAGAGTTTAGAAAATATTGAAATTATTGAAGATTCAGTACCATATTTGGATAATTTTTTCAATTTAGCACGGATTTATGATGAAAAAGTAATTTTTATAGAATCACAAACCATTGACGATGAAAACAAAAAGGCATACAGTGTTGATTTGCACATCATTCAAAATGATCTTGACATATCTTTGGAATTAAATTCCAAAGAATGGTGTGATTTAGAATATGACGACGTGGAGGAAGAAGAAAATGAAGACCTAATTGATAAAAGAAAAATTATTCTTATCAATTTTATCAAAGATCAATTTTTATTAAAGGACATTGAACCCGAGGCTTTCATAAAAGAAATTTTTGTTCCTTTAATCGAGGAAAATGGATATAATATGAGATTTTTAAATTTTGAAAAACTTTTTAGAGATTGGGTATTAGAAATGTGTGAACTTAGTGAGGAAGAACTTGGTATTATTATAAATTCTGACGAGGAAAAAGAACAAGAAGATTTTGACTCATATTTGTTTGGTTCGGATAAATTATTATCGTTTATACTATCGAATTTACCAGATAATCTCACGAAGAAAGAAAGAAATCAATTGGTGAAAAAATTTGAAGATATCGATATCGCAACATCCGCTTATTTAGAATCAGAAAGACAGAAGGGTTTAACACCTGAGGTAATCTCTAAATTGAAGAAGGATTTTTTAAAGGCTAGGAGACGTATTATTCCTGAAGGGCAAAGAATTACCAAAGGTGAGATAGAAGATTTTGTAAGAACATCGTCGCTTAGGATGGAATACCCTTCAAAAATACTTGTAAATGCGATATATAGTTCAATAAAAAATGACAATTTGTAATCATATTTCTTTTATTTTATCATAGAATAGATATAAACCCTAGAACCTTTTTCTTTTTTTAATACGCTTATTCTCACAAAAAAATCAAGCCTTTTTGCTATTTCCATCGGTTTTATAGATATATTCTGATATTCTAAAATATAATTGATTTGCTGAACTTTATAACGCCAAGAAGGGTGTCTTAGGAATATGTCCAAAATTACCCTATCTATATGATCAAGATTGACTTGGATAGTTGGAAGCAAGATATCCTCATCCATGAGCTTCAACTGTCTTTCATTATTGATTTTTGTTACTTCAGTAACAGATTTCATTTTAACCTACCTCTTTTTATACAATCTTTCAGCACATCTATCATGTTTTGTTGATATGGCCGTATAATCCAGTCCCCGGGCCTTATGGATTCCAAGGATGGATAAGCTTTCCTTGAGAATTCTTTTCCTGCCACTCTTCCCTCCTTCACCAGGGAAATGAATTTTCTGAATATCCCGGGCATGTCCGGATATCTCCTCTCCACTTCCCGAATGAACTCAGTTGGAGATTCTGTGGATAGATCCGTCCAGTCATCAACTCCGAAATGCATCTGGATCATTCCTTCACCTCCATATCAGGGCCCCAGGTAAGTTGAATTTCACAGGGGCCTAATTTCAGAATGTCATTCTTCCTGCAGCTCTTAATCAAACTTTTTCTCCCGGAAGTATCCACTGAATACAGCACAAACTGGTATTTGTTCCGGCTGTAAGAAAGAAGATAGTGCTCTTGCTTTTTTTCCAGGACAAGGTCAGATTGTGAACCTGTTTGTGAACCATCATGTGAACCTTTTTTATTTCTAATCAGCGTATTCTCTGGACTTTCAGGTTTCCTTGGAATGTGAACCTGTGAATCTATTTGTGAACCTTTATGTGAACCCTGGAGTTTATCCACTTCTTTCTTGACCAATTCCGGGGGCCAATCGGGATGCTTCCTTCTGACTGCAACATAGATCGCATGCCTCTGTTTATTCTGTGTCATTTTAGGGCCCCCTTTTCTGAATTTCTTCCTCCTATGTGTTGGGCCATCTCCATAGGATCTGTGAGCATGAGATTCTGCCTTGGCATAAGATTCTGTCTTTCCTTCAGGAGATTGATTAAATTACCAACATCACTTCCATTAGAAATTTTCAGGGTTTTTGCTTCTACTGGCATCTGATAGTATCGCCATTCCTTCCGGGCAAATCTTACAACATAAAATATCTCAAGCCAGGGAAATGATTCGACCTTTGCCTTCAGGACCTTCCACTGCTCTTCTCCCTTTCCTGAATGCCGCTTGAATGAAAACGATTTTTCCTTTGGATCCTTGATCTCAATAATTACGTTGGGTGGCACGATAATGTCTCCCGGTCTTGTCGGAGAGCCATGCTCTGCTTCTATCCCATTGTTGAGTAGGAGCTTCAGGAATATTCCCTCAGCTGCAGTGCCTTTTGATGTAATTTAATCACTCTCCTTTTCCTTTTTTGGCTTAGGTACGGGATAATTGACACCGGACAGAACGCCGCACATGAATAGGGTGAATGCTTCGCCTTCGTTCCTTTGGTCGATTCTCAGCCCATTATTTACAGAGGATACTTTGAAGGCTTCCCATTCTTCCTGGATGTATTCTTCCAACAGGGCAGATTCATCACTAACTGACATTACTGCTCTTCCTCCTTAGGAATCATTTCAACCCGGACTTCCTGCTTCAGGTATTCCGGCCTCATTCTGTTCTTGATAGTTTCCTTCAACTCTGGCAACGTAAAAATAGGTTTGAATTGTTTATACCATTCAACAGGCATAATTTTCATTCTTTCATTTTCTATCTCTGATTTCTCTACGAACGAATCTAAATTAAGCATAAGATGGTGTTTTCGCATCATTTCACTACTGTCTTCAGCAAGTATGTTTCTTTTGTGAAATGGTGAAAAATACACGCTTAATTTCTTCTTAACAATTAGATCTCTTAGATACCATGCTCCGCAGTCCTCTTCAAGCCTAATGTCTAACTTGATGGATTCCTCAAACTCAATCTTATTTCTAAGTTCCTGAGCTTCCAGTTCCTTTATCCTGATATTGATTTTCTTATCTTTAATCTCCTTTTCAAGCCTGTCCAGCCTAATTTTTGTATCACCTTTTGGCATCAGCGAATAGACAGCTAACCTGAAAACCTCGCTTGCATTCACATCAGGATGCTCCTTCAGATATTCTTCTATCGTTAGATCGGAAACGACAGATCTCATAATGTGCTTCTCGTACCCTTTGTTTGGCCTTCCCACTTTTGCTTGTTTAAATGATTTATTTCCATTATTCATGATCATACCTCTTAAAATTAAAAATTAAAAAAATAAAAAAAGAAAAAATAACAAAATAATTTAAATAATTTAAATATTTAATTAAATTACTGAAAAA